>NZ_WWCX01000019.1:0-91768 GCF_009857655.1 Duganella vulcania | reverse complement strand
GGCGGCCGCCCGCGCTGCGGCCAGCGCGCCGGCCATCGCCATCGCCGAACTGCCGGCGCAAACATTGAGCCAGCGGCCCGACGTCTTCACCGCCGAACGCGAGGTCACCGCCGCCAGCGCCGATGTAGGCAGCGCGCAGGCGCAGCGTTATCCGCGCCTGGCCTTGTCCGGCTCCATCGGCTACGGCAACTTCCGCGCCGGTGGCGTCAACACCGGCACCGACACCTGGACCATCGGCCCGGTCTCGATGTCGCTGCCGATCTTCGACGCCGGCAAGCGCCGCGCCAACGTCGACGCGGCCAGCGCGCGCTACGACGCCGCCGTCTCCAGCTACCGCGCCACCGTGCGCCAGGCCGTGAGCGAAGTGGAACAGGCGCTGGTCAACCTGGACGCCACTGGCGCCCGTGCCGCCGATGCGCAGACAGCGCTGGACGGCTACCGCGTCAACTACACCGCCGTCGAAGACCGCTACAAGAACGGGCTGGCCAGCCTGTTCGAACTGGAAGACGCGCGCCGCACCCGCCTGGCCGCCGAACAAACCGTCATCAACCTGCAGCGCGAACGCAGCGCCGCCTGGGTCGCGCTGTACCGCGCGGCCGGCGGCGGCTGGACCGCCCCTACCGACGGTGCTCCCGCCGTCGCCAGCGCCAACTAACTTGTGCTTATCATGAAAAAACTGAAAACCAACCTGAAGCCCGTCGCCTACGCACTGCTGGCGGTATTTGTCATCGGCGGCGCCGGCGTCGCGTTCTACCCGTCCGCCACCCAGGCCGCCGACGACAAGAAGGCGGAAACCGCCAAGCCGGCGCTGACCGTCACCACCACCAAGCCCTCGGCCGCGCGCCTGCCGATCAAGCTGGCCGCCAACGGCAACGTCGCCGCCTGGCAGGAGGCCAGCGTCAGCACCGAAACGAACGGTTTGCGCCTGACCGAAGTGCGCGTCAACGTCGGCGACGTGGTCAAGGCCGGCGACGTGCTGGCCGTGTTCTCGGCCGATACCGTCAACGCCGACCTGGCGCAGGCCAAGGCCGCCGTGCAGGAGGCCGAGGCCAACGCCGCCGATGCCGTCGCCAACGCGGCCCGCGCGCGCACGCTGCAAAACACCGGCGCCCTGAGCGCGCAGCAGATCAGCCAATACACCACCGCCGAGCAGACCGCCAACGCCCGCATCGCCTCGGCCAAGGCGGCGCTGGCCAGCCAGCAGCTGCGCCTCAAGTACACCAGGGTCGTGGCGCCGGACAGCGGCATCATCTCGGCCCGCACCAACAACGCCACAGTGGGCGCGGTCTCCGGCCCCGGCACGGAGCTGTTCCGCATGATCCGCCAGGGCCGCCTTGAATGGCGCGCCGAAGTGGTGGCCGCCGACCTGCGCAACCTGAAGACCGGCACCGGCGCCGTCGTCAAGGCGGCCAACGGCAGCGAAGTGACCGGCAAGGTGCGCATGATCGCGCCGACCGTCGATGCGCAGACCCGCTCCGCGCTGGTCTACGTCGACCTGCCGGCCAGCGCAGGCGCCAAGGACGCGCCGTTCAAGGCCGGCATGTTCGCCAGCGGCCAGTTCGAACTGGGCACGTCGGACGCGATGACCGTGCCGCAGCAATCCATCGTGGTGCGTGACGGCTTCAGCTTCGTGTTCCGCCTCAACGCCGACCAGCATGTCAGCCAGATCAAGGTGCAGCCGGGCCGCCGCCTGGGCGACCGCATCGAGGTGCTGGGCGGCCTGACCGCCGACACGCAGGTGGTGGTGCGCGGCGCCGGCTTCCTCAACGACGGAGACCTGGTACATAACGTCGCCGAGACCGCGCCGGCCGAAAAACTGGCCAATAAGCTGGCAGCCAAGTAAGGACGCGCCATGAACTTTTCCTCACTATCGATCAAGAATCCGATCCCGGCGATCATGCTGTTCGCGCTGCTGACGCTGGCCGGGCTGCTGGCCTTCAAGGCCAATCCGGTGCAGGATTTCCCGGACATCGAACTACCCATCGTGACCGTGACCGCCACGCTGGACGGCAGCGCGCCGGCCCAGCTGGAAACCGAAGTGGCGCGCAAGATCGAGGACTCGGTCGCCACGCTGCAAGGCATCAAGAACATTTACACCACGGTGCTGGACGGCGTCTCCACCACCACCGTCGAATTCATTCTTGAGAAGCCGATCTCCGACGCCGTCAACGAGGTGCGCGACGCGGTGGCCCGCGTCAAGGCCGACATGCCGGCCGAGCTGCGCGACCCGACCGTGACCAAGGCCTCCACCGCCGGCCGCGTGATCATGACCTTCACCGCCGCCGCGGCCAAGACGCCCGGCGAGAAGATGGACAACCAGGAACTGAGCTGGTTCGTCGACAACACTGTCTCCAAGCGCCTGCTGGCGGTGCCCGGCGTGGGCGCGGTCAAGCGCGTGGGTGGCGTGAAGCGCGAGATCCGCGTGGAGCTGGACGACGCCCGCATGGCCGCGCTACGCGTGTCCGCGCTGGACGTGTCGCGCCAACTGCGCCTGGTGCAGAAGGAAGCGCCGGGCGGACGCGGTGACGTCAGCGGCGCCGAGCAATCGGTGCGCACCATCGCCACCGTGCAGAGCGCGGCCTCGCTGGCCGCCATCGAACTGCCGCTGACCGACGGCCGCCGCGTGCGCCTCGACCAGGTGGCCACCGTGACCGACACCGTCTCCGAGCCGCGCGCCATCGCACTGCAGGACGGCGTGCCGGTGATCGGCTTTGAAATCTTCCGCACCAAGGGCGCCAGCGAACTGGCGGTCGCCAAGGGTGCGCGCGCCGCCGTCGCCGAACTGGCCCGCGCCAATCCGCGCGTGGAACTGAAGCCGGTGATCGACAACGCCTTCCCGGTCGAAGAGAACTTCAACGGCTCGATGGAGCTGCTGTACGAAGGCGCGCTGCTGGCGGTGCTGGTGGTGTGGTGGTTCCTGCGCGACTGGCGCGCCACGCTGGTTGCCGCCGCCGCGCTGCCGCTGTCGGTGATGCCGGCCTTCCTCGGCCTGTACCTGTTCGGCTACACGCTCAACACCGTCACGCTGCTGTCGATGGCGCTGGTGGTGGGCGTGCTGGTGGACGACGCAATCGTCGAAATCGAAAACATCGCGCGCCACCTGCGCATGGGTAAAACCCCGATGGAGGCGGCGATGGAAGCGGCCGACGAAATCGGTATGGCGGTCATCGCCACCACCTTCGCGCTGGTGGCCGTGTTCCTGCCGACCGCCTTCATGGGCGGCGTGCCGGGCCTGTTCTTCAAGCAGTTCGGCTGGACCGCCGTGGTGGCGGTGCTGGCATCGCTGGTGGTGGCCCGTTTGCTCACGCCGATGATGGCGGCCTACATCCTCAAGCCTGTCGTCCACGCCGAAGAAAAAGACGGCTGGCTAATGACGCGCTACATCCGCGTGATGCGCTGGTGCCTGTCGCACCGGCTGGTGACGGCCATCGCCTCGGCCGCCTTCTTCATCGGCTCGATCATGCTGGTCGGCCTGCTGCCGACCGGCTTCGTTCCGGCGGCCGACCGCGCGCAGACCCAGATCAACCTGGAACTGCCGCCCGGCTCCACGCTGGCCGAAACCCGCGTGGTCGCCGAACGCGCCCGCAAGGCCGCGATGGAAGTCAAAGGCATCAAGTCCGTGTTCAGCTCCATCGGCGGCGGTTCCAGCGGCGACGCCTTCGCGCCCGGCGCGGCGGCCGAGGCGCGCAGCGCCGTGCTGACGCTGACCACCGCGCACCGCAACGACCGCAAGGAATCGATGGCCGACCTGGAAGGCGAGATCCGCCAGAAGCTCAGCGCCATTCCCGGCGCGCGCTTCAAGGTCGGCCCGCCGGACAACGGCGTCAAGATGCAGCTGGTGCTGCGCAGCGAAGACCCGGTCGCGCTGAAGGAAACGGCGCAGAAAGTGGAGCGCGAAATGCGCACGCTCAAAGGCGTGGGCAATGTGCGCTCCAGCGCCTCGCTGGTGCGGCCCGAGATCATCGTCACCCCGGACTTCGCCAAGGCCGCCGACCTGGGCGTGACCGCCGCGTCCATCGGCCAGACCGTGCGCGTGGCCACCGCCGGCGACTACGACACCGACCTGACCAAGATGAACCTGCCGGAACGCCAGGTGCCGATCCGCGTCAAGCTGCCGGACGCCGTGCGCGCCGACCTGGACGCCATCGGCCGCCTGACGGTGCCGGGCAAGAACGGCCCGGTGCTGCTGGCCACCGTCGCCACCATCACGATGGAGAGCGGCCCGGCGCAGATCAATCGCCTCAACCGCAGCCGCAACGTGACGCTGGAAGTGGAACTGGGCAAACGCTCGCTGGGTGAAGTGAACACCGAGGCGCGCGCGCTGCCAACCATGATGAACCTGCCGCCATCGGTGCGGATCGCGGAACTGGGCGACACGCAGGAGATGGCGTCGCTGTTCGCCAGCTTCGGCATCGCCATGCTGATCGGCGTGGTCTGCATCTACTGCGTGCTGGTCCTGTTGTTCAAGGACTTCATGCAGCCGGTGACGATTCTGTTCGCCCTGCCGCTGTCGATCGGCGGCGCCTTCGTGGCGCTGCTGGTCACCGGCCGCGCGCTGTCGATGCCGTCGATGATCGGCCTGATTATGCTGATGGGGATCGTTACAAAGAACTCAATCTTGTTGGTTGATTATGCTATTCTGGCGCGTCAGGAAGGCATGAGCCGTTTCGAAGCATTGGTCGACGCCTGCCACAAACGCAGCCGCCCGATCCTGATGACCACCATCGCGATGGGCGCCGGCATGATGCCGCTGGCGCTGGGCTGGGGCGCCGATCCGAGCTTCCGTTCGCCGATGGCGATCACGGTGATCGGCGGGTTGATCACGTCGACGTTACTGAGCCTGCTGGTGATACCGGCCGTGTTCACCTACATCGACGATCTGGAACACCTGCTGAAACGCCTGATGGGCAAGCTGCGCCGCGAGCCTGCGCCTGCACCCGACGAAACCGTCCAACCGCTGCGCAAAGTCGCCGGCGGTAGCCACTAACACGAGGAGATCATCATGGAATATGAAGTCAAGGATTTACCGGCGGTGCGCGTCGCCTACCTGCGCTACAAAGGCCCGTTCGGCGCGCCGATCGGCGAGTTCTGGAAAGAGGTGTTCACGCCGTGGCAGAAGGCCTTCGGCCTGGTGAACAAGGTCACCTACGGTGTGGCGCAGGACGATCCATCCACCACGCCGCCGGACCAGTGCCGCTACGACGCCTGCGTGGAGGTGTCGGCCGACTATCCGGTCAAGGAGCCGGCCAAGGAGGCGACCATTCCCGCCGGCCGCTATGCCATCGCCAAATTCAAGGGTACCGGCGACCAGGTTCCTGCGGCGTGGGGCGAGTTCTTCGGCCAGTTGCATGCCGAGGGCAAGGTCGATGCCGGCCCGTGCTTCGAACGCTATCCGGCCGACTACGCGATGGAACCGGCCACCGGCGTGTTCGAGTCGGAGTTGTGCGTCCCGGTGAAATAACCCACGTCGTTCCCGCGCACGCGGGAATCCATAGGCCGCATGCTCGCTAGCGCATTATGGATTCCCGCCTGCGCGGGAATGACCAGCCTCCGCCCAGCCGCCGCCCATCGCGCGGTACAGATCCACCGACGCCACCAGTATCCGCGTCTTCAGCTGCAAGCGTCCGACATCGGCGTTGTACAGCGTGCGCTGGGCGTCCAGCTCCTCCAGATACGAAGCGTAGCCGTTGCGATAGCGGTTGTGCGCGATACGCAGCGTTTCAACCGCCGTGGCGCGGCGCGCGTCGTTCTGCACCGCCTGTTCCTTCAGGCGCGCCAATGCCCCCAGGCTGTTGTCGGTTTCCGCGAAAGCCGTTCGCACCGCGCTCTCATATGCGTACACCGTTTGATCGCGCTGCGCCGCCACCGCGTCGGTCTGGTGCTGCACGCGATCGCCCTCGAACACCGGCGCCGCCACCGCGCCGGTCAGATGCCAGAGCGCCGTCGGCGCGTTGACGAAATCGTGCCACTTCAGGTTCTGCACGCCGCCCACCATCGTCAGCTTGAACGACGGCAGCAGCTGGTCGCGCGTGGCGGCCAGGTTGGCGTTGGCCGCGACCAGGTTCAATTCAGCGCGGGCGATGTCCGGCCGGCGGCGCAGCAGTTCGGACGGCAGCCCCGCCGGCACGGGAGGCGCGGCCAGCTGCGCCAGCTCCAATCCGCGCGCGACCGGACCCGGATTGCCGCCGGTGAGTATCGACAGCGCGTTTTCCTGTTCGAAGATGGAGCGCTTGAGCTGCGGCACCTGCTCGGCGGTGGTCTGGTATTCGGCCTGCGCCTGCAGCCATTCCAGCCGCGAGCTGTAGCCGACGTCGAACTGGCGCTTGGCCAGGTCGCGCGATTCTTCGCGCAGCTTGAGCGTGGCTTCGGTCAGTGCCAGCTGGGCGTCCAGGCCGCGCAGGTTCAGGTATCCCGATGCCACGGTGGCGGCGATCGACAACGCGGCGGCATCGGCGTTGGCCTGCTCCGACTGATAGGTGGCGGTGGCGGCATCGGTCAGCGCGGCCAGGCGGCCCCACACGTCGACTTCATAACTGGCCTGGAACTCGGCCTGGTAGACGTTGGTGACGTAGGGGACGCCGTTGTAGGCCAGCTGGCGCGCGCGGGTCGGCGCGGTATCGACGATGACGTTGGGCTTCTGGCCGGCGGCGGCCACGCCCACCAGCGCGCGGTACTGCGCCACGCGGGCGCGGGCGATGCGCAGGTCGCCGTTGTGTTCCAGTGCGGCGGCCACCAATGCGCTCAACGCCGGATCTCCGAACGCTTGCCACCATTGCGCCTCGACTGCGGCGCCCTGTCCCGCTTCAGCGCCGGTGCGCCAGGCGGCCGGCATCTGCAAGGACGACGCGGGCGCCGGCGGTGCCTTGGCGGCGCAGCCGGCCAGCGCCAGCATCACAGCCAGCGCCGCAGCGACCGGACGCGCCGTTACGCCCCGCTCCCTCATGGCTTGGCTCCCGCATGCTTGGCCTGCGCGCCCCCATCATCCAGCACCGCCGACGTATCGATGCTGACCACCACCGACATCCCCGGCGCCAGCCTGCGCGCCTTGGCCTGGCCCGGATCGATACGGATGCGCACCGGGATGCGCTGCGCGATCTTCACGTAATTGCCGGTCGCATTATCGGCCGGCAGCACGCTGAACTCGGAACCGGTGGCCGGCGAAATCCGCTCCACCTGCCCGGTCAACAGCGCTCCATCCAGCGCATCGACCTTGAAGGTGGCGCTCTGGCCGACCTGCACGCCATTCATCTGCGTCTCCTTCAGATTGGCGATCACCCACAGCTGGCGCGGCACCAATCCCATCAACTGCGCGCCGGTGTTGACGTAAGCCCCCTTGCGCACCGTGACCTGCCCCAGCTGCCCATCCTCCGGCGCCGTGATGCGCGTGTTATCCAGGTCCACCTTGGCCGCATTCAGCGCGGCCGTCGCATTGGCAACCGCCGCCTCCAGCGACAGCTTGTTCACCACCACCGTCTGCACCTGCTGCTTCGCGATCTCCAGGCTGGCGCGCGCCTGCGACACCGCCGCAGCCGTCTGCACCTTGGCCGCCTTGGACGAATCCTGCTCGCGCACCGACAGCGAACCATCGGCCGCCAGCGAATTCACGCGGCTCAAATCGGCCACCGACTTGGCGGCCTGCGCTTCCGCGTTGGCCAGCGTGGCCTGGTTCAACGCCACGCCCGCCTCCGCCGTGCGGCGCGCCTGCTCCCAATTGGCCAGCGCCGCCTTCTGCGCCGCCAGCTGCGCCTGCGCCTGTTCGTAGCGCTGTTGGTAGATGCGGTCGTCGATCAGCACCAGCAAATCGCCCTGCTTCACCTGCTGGAAATCCTGCACCCGCACATCCACCACATAACCGGGCAGCTGGGTGCCGATCAACGTGACCTGGCCGCGCACCAGCGCGTTCTCGGTGGAGACGATGGCGCTGCTGAACGGCGGCAGCCGCCACGCATACAGCACGATCAGCACACCGACCAGCGCCACAAACGAGAACGCGATCGCCGACAGTATCTGCGCGCGCCGGTCGGGCGCCGGCGCGGTGGGCGCCGCCGCGGCGACGGCTGCGGCAGCAGCGGCGGCGGCCACCGCCGCGACGCGGGTTTCGGAGGAAGAGGAATTATCGGGAGTCGTGTTAGCCATGTGGTTCAGCGGGATCCGGAATTGTTGAGGGAGACGTTGGCCATGCCGGTCTGCGCGTTGTGCGCCGGGCTGCCGGGGCAGACGACGCACACCGACCACAGATAGCGGCCCAGCATCCAGGCCAGTGTCAGCAGCGCGACCAGGGTAATCATCAGGAAGACATCGTTATAGGCCAGGATATTGGCCTCGCGCGTGGCCGCAGCGCCCAGCGCCGCCACACCGGTCGCGCCGCGCGCGGCGGGATCGGCCAGCCCCGCGCCCACGCTGGCGCCGCCGCTCTGGATGCGCGCCGCCACCAGCGGATCGAGCAGGGTCAGATGCTCGACCAGTATGCTGGAGTGGAATTTCTCGCGCATGACCTGGAAGGTGCCGACCAGCGCCGAGCCAAGCAGGCTGCCCAACGTCTGCGTGATGCTGAACATGACCGAGAAGCTGACCAGGTTATTCGGCGCCGCGATCACCGCGCCGAAGCCGGAGATGAAGGTCGGCCCGACGAAGAAGGCACCGCCGAAGGCCAGCAGGAACTGGCTCACATACAGGTCGGCGGGCCTGGTCAGGTTGGTGGCGTCGGAATCCATGTAGGCGCCGATCGTCATCAGCACCAGAGAGAACATCAGCTGCAAGGGGATGCGCGGCGGCGTGATGGTCAGCGCGCTGGCCACCAACCCCGCCACCGTGCCGGCCATGACGACGATCCACAGCATCTGCATCTGGTCGTTGTTCAGGCCCAGCGCCTGCAGGAAGCCCACGGTGCCGTTGGCCTCCGACTGCACCACGCGGATCAGCAGCACCGACAGGGCCAACCGCGCGATATTGCCGTTGCTGAGCCAACGCGTGTTGAGCAGCGGGCGCGCGCGGTTATGCTCGACCAGCAGCGCGGCGGCGATCAGCACGATGGCGCCGGCCAGGCACAGGCCCAGCCAGCGCGATTCGAACCACCACACCGTGCGGCCCAGCGCCAGCACCGCCGACAGCAAGGCCACGCCGGGCGCGAACAGGCCGAAGGTGAGGAAGTCCATTTTCTCGAAGGCCTTGACGCGGTCACCCGGCGGCAGCTTGAGCGCCAGCACGCAGGCCAGCGACAGCAGGGCCAGTCCCAGCTCGAAGAAGTACAGGCCGCGCCACTCGCCGAACTCCATCAGCTCCGACGAGAACAGCCGCGCCATCGGCAGCGCCAGTTGCGAGAAGCCGATGCCGAACACCGCCGCCTTGAGCCGGTGCTGGGCCGGGAAGGCCTGCAGCGTGTAGTACAAGCCGAGGGTGGTCAGCGCCGCGCCGCTCATGCCGTGCGCCGCGCGCACCGCGATGGCCGAGGCCAGGCCGTGCACGAACAGGTGGGCGACGGTGGCCAGCGCGTACACCACCAGGAATAATTCGGTGAACAGGCGCAGGCCGTACTGCTGGCGGAACTTCACCAGCAGAAGGTTCATCGACACGTTGGCCATCACATAGGCGGCCGGCAGCCACTGGATCTCGGCCGAGTAGACACCCAGCGAACCTTGCAGGTAAGGCAGGTTGACCGACACCAGCGCGTTACCCAGGCCGCCGGTGACGGCGACGATGAAGCCCACCACCAAAAAGGCCAGCCGGCGCTCGGCGGTGTGCAGCGGTGTCGACGGCGATCCCGGCAAGGAGGGACGCTCGTGCGGAAGCCATACCTGTGGGGCGTAAACGTCCATGGTGGTCAGAAGGTCCGGAAGCGAATTGTATGGGGCGTAAACTGCACAATGACGAGCATATCACTATGCTCGTCATTGTTGCGTAAATTACAGCCCATTCAAAAGGGAGAGCCTACAGGACCACCGCCTCGGCCTCGCGCTGGAAGTTGCGGTGTCCGGCCAGCGCGTGCTTGAACTCCGCCAGCGCCGCATCGAGGCTGTCGGCTTTCGCGCGCCACAGGGACAGGTCCGGTGCGCCGTTTTCCAGCGTGGCCGGCAGGCCAGCCTTCAGCAGCAGCTCGACGCCCGCGCCCACCGCCAGCACCGGCTTGCAGTGGCGGTACTGCTGGCGCACGAAGTCCAGCGCGTCGGCGTCGCGCATCAGCATGGCCGCGCTGGCGGCGCCGTCGGCCACGATCAGCGCGTCGTACAGCACCGCCGGACCGGCTTCGATGGAGATGTCGATATCGAGCTTGCCGCCGTCGGCCGCCGTCAGTTGCCCCAGCTGCGGCGCCACCAGGCGCGGCACCGCGCCGGCTTCCAGCAGGTCGGCGTAGATGGCCTTGACGCCGCCCGCCTCCACGCCGTGGCCCGCGAGGATGGCGACCCGGCGCGTGGCGATGCCGGTCGCTCCCGGCCGCGCCAGCAGCGACAGCGCCGGCGACGGAGCGTACTGCGGCGGCTCGGCGCCGGTGGCCAGCGGCATCGGCGGCGGCACCGCCAGCCCCAGCCCCTGCGCCACGCCTTCGGCCAGGAGGGGATCGACGTTGGCCAGCATGGACAGCAGCCGCACGCGGATCGCCGGCGTCTGCACGCGGCTCAACTCGAAGCGGTAGGCGTTGACGATGTGGGCCTGCTCGGCCGGGCTCTGGCTGATCCAGAACAGGCGCGCCTGCGAGTAATGGTCGGCGAACAGTTCCGGCTTGCCGCGCACCTTGTCCTCCGGCGGCTGCGGCCTGGCGGCGGCGGCGGTGGTGAAGCCGGCCATGCCGGCCTGGAACGGGCAGCCGCCGCCCAGCGAATTGGGCTCGTACGCCACGCGCCCGCGCGCGATCGCCTGGCGGTGCATGCCGTCGCGCTGGTTGTTGTGCACCGGCGCCAGCGAGGCGTTGACCGGGATCTCGTGGAAGTTGGCGCCACCCAGGCGGCTGATCTGCGTGTCCAGGTAGGAGTGGATGCGCCCCTGCAGCAGCGGGTCGTTGCTGAAATCGATGCCCGGCACCACGTGCGCGGTGCAGAAGGCCACCTGCTCGGTCTCGGCGAAGAAGTTATCCGGGTTGCGGTTCAGCGTCATCTTGCCGACCACGCGTACCGGCACCAGTTCTTCCGGCACCAGCTTGGTGGCGTCGAGCACGTCGAACGGAAAGCGCTCGGCCTCCTCCTCGGTGAAGACCTGCAAGCCCAGCTCCCACTCCGGGTAGGCACCGGCCTCGATGGCTTCCCACAGGTCGCGGCGGTGGAAATCGGCGTCGGCGCCGCAGATCTTCGCCGCCTCGTCCCACATCAGCGAGTGGGTGCCGGCCACCGGATTCCAGTGGAATTTGCAGAACACCGACGCGCCCTCGGCGTTCACCAGCCGGAAGGTATGCACGCCGAAGCCCTGCATGGTGCGCAGGCTGCGCGGGATCGCGCGGTCCGACAGGTGCCACATCAGCATGTGCGTCGATTCCGGCATCAGCGTGACGAAGTCCCAGAAGGTGTCGTGCGCGCTGGCCGCCTGCGGCATGCCGTTGTGCGGCTCCGGCTTGACGGCATGGACCAGGTCCGGGAATTTCATCGCATCCTGGATGAAGAACACCGGGATGTTGTTGCCGACCAGGTCCCAGTTGCCCTCGTCCGTGTAGAACTTGACGGCGAAGCCGCGCACGTCGCGCACGGTGTCGGCCGAGCCGCGCTCGCCGGCCACGGTGGAGAAGCGCACGAACACCGGCGTGCGTTTGCCGGCCGCCGCGAACGGCGCGGCGCGCGTGATGGCGCTCAAATCGCCGTAGCTCTCGAAGTAGCCGTGGGCGCCCGAGCCGCGCGCGTGCACCACGCGCTCGGGGATGCGTTCGTGGTCGAAATGGGTGAGCTTCTCGCGCAGGATGAAGTCTTCCATCGCGGTGGGGCCGCGCAGGCCGACCTTGAGCGAGTTCTGGTTGTCGGCGACCGGCACGCCCTGGTTGGTGGTCAGGCGCTGGTCGCCGCTGTCGACGCGCACGCGGTCCAGCGACGCGTTGGCCGGATTGACGCCGTGCGGCGGCACGCCAGCACCGGTCTTGGCGGACGGCGTGGTTTCGCCGGCGGTGCTGGCGGTGGCGGCGGGATGCGGCACTGGACAGCTCTGGCCGGCCTGCGGCGTGCGCGCGGCTTCGCCGTGTTCATTGGGTTTGTTGGCGTTGAACGCCATGCCGGCGGCCAGCTGCTGGCCGCCCTTGACCTTGTGGAGCAAGGCTTGCTGCTGCGGGGAATCGTCCCCCAGATGGTCCGGCGGCGGTGCCGACGAAGGCCCGGACACTGTACTCAAAACCGATCCGGCCCCGATGACGGCGGCCGGCGCTTTGCTGGAATTTTCCATCGATGTACTCCGATAAGCGGCGCCGGGCCGGGCCGCCGCTCATCCCGGCGGGCGCACCGGCGGGGCAGCCTGTGTTATTTGGCGCTGCGCGAGCTCAGCAGCTTGGACAGGCCGTAGCCGGCGGCGGCGGCCAGCAGGACCGACATGGCCGGGCTGGCGCGCACGCGGCTGCGGCCCGATTCGGTCAGCGCCTTGCAGCTGGCGGTGACGCGCTTGCCGCGTTCGATCAGGCTGTCGGACGTGTGTTCCATCGTGTCGGCCACCTTGCCGACACCGTCGGCGACGCGGTCGACGCCGTTGTGCGCGCTGTTGGCCAGGCGGTCGGTGGCGGGCGGAACCTTGTCGGCGACCTTGTCGATGGCGGCGTGGGCATCAGCGCGCAGGTTGTTGCCGATCTGGGTGACGCCGTCGCGGGTGGCGTTGATTTTGTTGTCGAGATTGTTGTCCATGATGCTTTCCTTTTTCGAGTGAATGTTGGAACTGCAAGGGATACAATAGGCCCATCGTCGCCGCTTAACCGTGCGGAAACTAACAAAGAGACAGGCTGAGCGCGGCATTACGGCAACGCACCCGGCAGCAGGTGCCTGTTGCCGCCAAGTTGATCAGTTGAGGAGAACGCCATGTTTCCCATCTCATCGGTGTCGCTGACGACGCCAGCCGACGTCGCGCCGGCGCATACGGCCCCGGCCGCAGGCGCCGGCTCCGCCACCGATGCACCGCCGGCCTCGGCCAGCGTCGACCTGTCGCCCGTGGCCAGCTTCCTGCTGACGCTGTCGCAATCGCGGGAGGAAGTGACGCAGCTGCGCACGGCGCTTGCCAACGGCGCGCAGCCCCGCGAAGTGGCCGCGTCCCTGAATGACACCGCGCAAAACATGGTGAACGCCATCAACCTGTTGCCTTCGGTTGATTTCAACCAGGCGCAATCGCAGACGCCGTCGTTGCTCAACAGTCTGGTGCAAAGCCTGCTGCAACCGGCCTTGAGCGACCACGCGACGCCGGCGCAGCGGCTGGCGCGGATCGGCGTCACGCTGCAGGCGCCGTTGCTGTCGGACGCGACCGGCGGCCTGTCGCTGGACAATGAGGTGTTGCGGGCCGCGTTCCACCGCCAGCCGCAGCGCACCATGCAAGCCCTGCAGGACACGCTGGACCATTTCAGCGACGTGGCGAAGCGCTATGCGGAACAGCTGAGCGCGGCCGGCAACCGCGAAGCGGAAGCGCAGGCAGCCCGGCCGCAACCGACGCTGACGCCCGCCGACGTCGCGGCCAACACCCGGCTGGACCTGGCGCGCGCCGAACTGGACCAGCTGGCGCACCATCCCACGCCGGACACCGCAGCCGACCGCCTGGCCGCGCAACGCGCAACGCTGGAACAGCCGCCGCACACCTAGCAATCAGTGTGCTATGTGAGCTGCCACACGGACGGCGGCGGCGGGATGGCGCATGCTGAGCTAAAAATACTGTTCTGGAGCGCCGCATGTTTCCCATCTCATCCACGCCGGCCAGCAATGTGACGCCCCTGGGGCCGCTGAATGCCGACTTGGTGACGGCCATCGGCTCGCCTACCGATGCGCCCGCCCCCGCCGCGGTCACGGTGGACCTGTCGCCGGTGGCCAGCTTCCTGCTGACCGTGTCGCAGACCCAACAACACCTGGCCCAGTTGCAGGCGGCCCTGGCCCAAGGCAGCGCGCCGCCCGACAGCGACACCACGCTGAGCGACCGCACGCGCGACGTGGTCGACGCCTTCAACCTGCTCCCGTCCGGCGAATTCGACCGCGCCCTGCAAGAGCCCTCCCTGCTGGACACGCTGGTGCAAAGCCTGCGACCGCCGGCGGTCGCGCAGAACCTGGCGCAGATCGGCCTGACCCTGCAAGCGACCCTGCCGCCGGACGCGCACAACAGCCTGTCGCTCGACGACGTGCAGCTGCAAACCGCCTTCCACACCGCCCCGGAGGCCACCGCCGCCACCCTGCAGGCGACCCTCGGCAACTTCGACGCCGTGGCGGAGAACTTCGCCGCGCGGCTGGCCTTCGCGCAGCAGAACGATCCGCTGGGCGCCAATCCGGCGCTGGCCGCCGCCATCGCCGCCTACCGCCTCAACGACATCGCCGGCGCCGCGAGCCATCTCGCGCAAACGGCGGGCAGCGCCATCCCGCGTGTGCCGGCGGTGGCCGCCACCGCCCGCACGCGCGCCAACGGCCACACGCCGTAAGCGCCGGTCCTTCCGCAAAACCGTGCAATAATCGGCGCTTGCCCACTGCCCTGTTGCCGATGAAGCGCCTGAACATCACCGCAATGCTGCTCGCCGCCGCGCTGTCGTGCGCCGCCCCGGCGCTCGCCGCCACCGCGCCGAAGGTGCCGCTGCTGATCGGCGACACGCTCGATGAACAGGGCAAGTCCCGGCCCATGCCGGCGGTCAAGCGCAAGGTGCTCGACGCCGTGGCGCAGGAGCTGGGCGTCACCTTCGAGCCGCGCACCTATCCATGGGCGCGCGCCGAACGCCACGCGCTCGAAGGCGAGGCCCTGGTGTTCGGCCTGCCGAAAACCGCCGACCGCCTGCGCGCGCTGCACTACTCCGACCCCGCCACCCACAACAGCTTGTGGGTGGTCACGCGCAGCGACGCCACCTTCCCCTTCAACGGCCTCGAAGACCTGCGCGGCAAGACCATCGGCACGGTGCGCGGCTACAGCTACGGCCCGGAGTTCGACGCGGCGCGCGGTAAGCTGTTCCGCACCGACGACGACATCTCCTCGCGCGGCACGCGCCTGACCCGCCTGATGCTCAAGCGGGTGGACGCGGTGCTGCTGTTCCAGCCCGAGGGCATGACCGCCAAAGACCTGGAGAACAGTATCCGCCTCTTCATGGCCCCGCGCCTGCCGGCCATCGGCGCCGCCGCCAACGCCGGCTTCAGCGTGCTGCCCAAGCCCCTGATCACCGACAGCGGCCAGTTTTTCGCCATCGCCCGCGACCGGGACGACGGCATCATCGACCGCATCAACACCGCGCTGGCGCGCATCCACAAGCGCGAGGAGGACGCGAGGCGCCAACACGCGCCGAATTAAATTTCGGCCGCAGCCGATTCGAAAGGCGATATGCCGCAAAACAGGCCATTCGCAAGTGCAAGTCACACGATAATATTTTGCGTTTTTGGCGATAATCTCGCCATCACCTTACAACACCACATCAGGAGATCGCATGAAACTGAAGCATATCGCAGCCGCCGCCGCACTGCTGGGCGCCGCCGGCGCCCACGCCCAGGACACCCTGGTCAAGATCGGCCATACCGGCCCGCTGTCCGGCTCCCAGGCCTTTTCGGGCAAGGACAACGAGAACGGCGCGCGCCTGGCGGTCGAGGAACTGAACGCCAAGCCGATCACCGTGGGCGGCAAGAAGCTCAAGTTCGAACTGCAATCGGAGGACGACCAGGGCGATCCGAAGGCCGGCATGGCGGCGGCCCAGAAGCTGATCGACCAGGGCGTCAAGTATGTGGTCGGCCCGTACAACTCGGGCGTGGCCATCCCCGCCTCGCGCACCTACAACGACGCCGGCGTGTTGATCGCCACCGTCGCCACCAATCCCAAGCTCACGCAACAAGGCTACAAGGGCCTGTTCCGCGTGAACGCCAGCGATTCGCAGTTGGGCAGCAAGATGGCGCTGTACGCGGCCAATGAACTGAAAATGAAGACCGTGGCCGTGATCGACGACCGCACCGCCTTCGGCCAGGGCCTGGCCGAAGAGTTCAAGAAGCAGGCCAAGGCCGCCGGCATGACCGTGGCCGGCCACGAATTCACCACCGATAAGTCGTTCGACTTCAGCTCCATCCTGACCAAGCTGAAAACCAAGAAGGTCGAGGCGATCTTCTTCGGCGGCTACGCGCCGCAGGGCGCACCGATGGCGCGCCAGATGAAGCAGCTGGGCATCAACGCCAAGCTGCTGGGCGGCGACACCATCTGCACCGCGGAGATGGGCAAGCTCGGTGGCGACGCCGTCGGCGAGAACGTCCTGTGCCCGCAGGGCGGCGCCAGCCTGGATAAATTGACCAGCGGCCCGGCCTTCAAGGCCAAATACAAGGCGCGCTTCAAGCAGGAGCCGGACGTCTACGCGGCGGCCTACTACGATGCGACCATGATGTACGCCCAGGCGATGCAGAAGGTGAACTCGATCGATCCGCAAAAAGTGGGCGCCGCGATCAGCGCCGGTTCCTACACCGGCGTGGCGGGCACCTACTCGTTCGACCAGCGCGGCGACATGAAGCAGTCGCCGGTCACCATCTTCCACTTCAAGGGCGGCCAGCCGGTTGCGCTGACCACCTACTGATGTAGCGCGCCGTCGGCCTTGATGTCGGCGACGGCGCCGTTCAGGATTTCCAGCGCCTGCTCCATGTCGAAGTCGCCGACCGCCTGTTCCAGCTTGCGGTAGTGCCGGGGGAAGGCGGCGGCCAGCAGCGCGCCATGTTCCACCAGCAGCCGTTCGGCGCGGGCGTCGTCGTCGGCCAGCAGTTCGCCCAGTTCGCGCACCACGGCGTCGCGCTGTTCGGGGTCGACGTCCACCACCGCCAGCTCGGCTTCCGCCGGCAGGCACGCGACGATGGCCGCCACCTGCCCGGCCAGCACCGATTCCAGCTGTGCCAGTTGCGGCGCCAGGCGTTCGGCCAGCGCGGCGGCGCCGGTCTCCCCCACCACCGCCGGCGATAACGCATGTTCGGCTTCGCCGGCCAGCATCTGCAGGGCGCTGGCGCCGATATTGCCGGCCAATCCCTTGAGTGTGTGCGCGCCGCGTTCGGCGCCGGCGCGGTCGCCTGCCGCCAGCAGAGCCGATATCTGCTTCACCGCGCCGGCCTGGTTGGCGACGAAGCCGCGCAGCATGGCCAGGTAGCGCGGGCGCTTGCCCAACACGCGGCGCAGGCCGGACACCATGTCCAGGCCGGGTATCTCGTGCGGGAAGCCGTCGTCAGGCGCGGCTTGCGGATCGCGTCCCGGCTCGGTGCGCGGCTCGTGGCGTGGTTCCGCGCCGCCGGCCACGTCCTGCGCCGGCAGCGTGTGGCGCGGCGGTATCCAGCGCAGCAGCGCGCGCCACAGCTCGTCCGGCTCGATCGGCTTGATCACAAAGTCCACCATGCCTGCTTGCGTGCACAGGTCGCGGTCGGCCTGCATGGCGTTGGCCGTCATCGCCACCACCGGCAGGCCATCCAGCGCCGGCAAGGCGCGTAGCGCGCGGGTGGCTTCGACGCCGTCCATCTCCGGCATCTGCATGTCCATCAGCACGATGTCGTACTGGCCGCGCTGCGCCATCTCCACCGCCTCCACACCGTTGTTGGCGATGTCCACCACCAGGCCTGCGTCGGCCAGTAACTCCGACGCCACCTGCTGGTTCAGTTCATTGTCCTCGGCCAGCAGCACGCGCGCACCGCGCAGGGTCGCCAGCGCGGCCAGCGTGTCGGCCGGCGCCGGACGCGCCAGCGCACTGTCATCCACCTCGCCGCCCAGCAGCCGTATCAGGGTGTTGAACAGCACGGAGGCGTTGACCGGCTTGATCAGCACATCATCGATGCCGGCGTTGCGCGCCTGCTGCTGCACCTCCTCGCGTCCGTGGGCCGTGACCATCATCAAACGCGGCGGCTCGCGCAGCGCCAGCGCCTTGATGGCCGCGGCGGTTTCGATGCCGTTCATGCCCGGCATCTGCCAGTCCAGCAGCACCGCGGCGAGCGGCTCGCCGGCGGCAGCGGCATCGCGCACGATGGCCACCGCCTCGGCGCCGGACGACGCCACCCGCACGTTGAAGCGCATGCCGAGCAGCAGTTCGGCGATCACGCTGCGCGCGCTGTCGTTGTCGTCCACCACCAGCAGGCGGCTGCCGCGCAGATCCGGCGACGGCAGCAACGAAGGGCGCGCATCCTGGCCGATGTCCAGCCGCGCGGTGAACCAGAACGTCGAACCCTTGCCCACCTCGCTCTCGACGCCGACCTCCCCGCCCATCAGCTGCGCCAGTTTCTTGGAGATCGCCAGCCCCAGGCCGGTGCCGCCGTACTTGCGCGTGGTGGAGGCGTCGGCCTGCTGGAAGCTCTGGAACAGCTGGCGCATCTGCGCCTCGCTCAAACCGATGCCGGTGTCGCGCACCGCGAAGTGCAGCAGCACGCGATGCTCGTCCCGGCCGCGCACGCGCACCGTCACCGCCACCTCGCCCCGCTCGGTGAACTTGACGGCGTTGTTGGCGTAGTTGATCAGGATCTGGCCCAGCCGCAGCGCATCACCCACCAGCGCAGCCGGCACGTCGGGCGCCACGTCGAACACCAGCTCCAGGCCTTTGGCGCCGACCTTCTCGCCGATCAGCGTGGCCAGGTTCTCCAGCAGCTGATCGAGCTCGAACGGCTGGTTCTCCACCTGCAGCTTGTCGGCCTCGATCTTGGAGAAGTCCAGGATGTCGTTGATGATGCCCAGCAGGTGCTGGCCGGCGCGCTGGATCTTCTGCACGTAATCGTGCTGGCGCGGCGTCAGGTCCGTCTTGAGCGCCAGGTGGCTCATGCCGATGATGGCGTTCATCGGCGTGCGGATCTCGTGGCTCATATTCGCCAGGAACAGCGACTTGCTGCGCGTCGCGTCTTCGGCGGTCTGCTTGGCCGCGCTGAGCGCCTGCGCCGCCGTGTGCTCCGCCGTCACGTCGGCCAGGTAGCCGTTCCACACCTCCTCGCCCGCGTGCTGGTGCACGCAGGTGCAATGGATGTCGACCCAGCGCGCCGCCGCCAGCCCCTGCGCGCCGAACTCCACGCGGCGGTGCACCGACCAGTGCTGCCGCGCGCTGGCGGCGATCTGCGCCAGCAGGCCCGCGCGGCCGTCGGGATCGAGCAGCGCGAACAGCATGGCGCCGTCCTCCAGCACATCGCTCGCCTGCAGGCCGGTGATGGCGGTGATGGCGGGACTCATGAAGCGGAAGCGCGGCTCGCCCTCAGCGTCCATCTGGAACTGGTACACGGCCACCGGCAAGTTGTTGGTGATCTCGCGCATGCGGCGCTCGTTCTCGAAGCGCAAACGGCGCGCGCTTTCGGCGGCGCGAGTGCGGCCCGTCACCACCATCGCGCACAACCAGACGGCGGCGACGCAGCCGAAGGCCAGCGCCAGCTGGTTCCACAACGGCAGCCAGTTGCCCTTGTCCTGCATGATCACCACGCGCCAGGCACCGCCATCGTCGGACCAGTTCAATTCGGCGGCGGCCAGTGCCTGCGCACGTCCCTGGAACTCGGTCCGGTCGCCAACCAGTGCAAACGGCAGCTGCAGCGGCCCGGCGCCGGTGAACAATTCGCCGAACTGCTTTTCCTTTTCCATCTGGGCGACGCGCGCCGGCGCCGTCGTCCCGGCCTGCATGAACAACCACTCGTTGCGGTTGGTGGCGAACACCAGGCCATCGGGCGACAGCAGCAGCACCGGGTCCTTGCTGCGGGCGAGGATCCGGTCGATCTCGGCGGCCGGCATCTTGATGGTGTAGACGCCGGCGACGGGCGTGTCGCGCGAATTGCCGCTGTAGACCGGCGCCGCGAAATACAGCCCGCGCTCGTGCGTATTGCTGCCGATGGCGGCGTAGACATTGGCCTGCCCCGCCAGCGCGCGCCGGCAGTACGGGCGATAACGCAGGCTGCGGCCCACGCCGATGGCTTTGCCCTCCTTGTTCAGGTAAGCGACGGTGGTGCCGTCGCCATTGAGCACGAACACGGTGTCGGCGCTGTATTGATCGAGGACGGCGGCGAAGTCCACGTGCAGGCGATAGGCGTCGGGCGCCAGCTCGCCCGACAGCAGCAGCTTGACGCCGTCCTCCACCAGTCCCATGAGAATCGCCCCACCCATCACGCGGCCGTCGGTACTGTCGAACTGGATCTGGCGCGCGATGTCGTCGGCCGCCGTCTTCAGGTCGCGGCTGTGCTGCTGGAACACCACCTCGCGCTGGATCAGCACCGCGGCGCCGGCCAGCGCCAACGCCAGGGCGCCCCAGCGCATGGTCCGGCGGCCGGGCAGAGCGCTGCGGCGCAAGCCGCGCCACACCGAGCGCCACGTGCGTCGGGACGCGCGGGCCGGCGGCGCCGGCTGTTGGGGTACTCCGTCTGAAGATCCGTCCATGGCGCCTTGCATAGCATATAGATTTGTCAAGGGATTATAGCTGAAAAGTGTTAGCCGGCAACGCTTCCACGGCGGCCGAATCTGTGCTTTACTTGGCTAGCCAAAATACCAAGGTCCTTGAATGCCGCGCACCTCCGTCCGCCCTCTCATCCGCCTGCTGCTATGCGGCGCGCTGGCCTGCCTGCATGCCGCGCCGGCGCCGGCGGCACCGCGTCCGCTGGCCTTCACCGCGGTCGACTCGCTGGGCGCCGACAGCCGCGCCATCCTCGCCATGCTGCAGGACCGACAGGGCTTCGTCTGGATCGGCACCATCGAGGGCGGCTTGTTCCGCCACGACGGCCATAAGCAGGTGCGCTACATCAACGACCCGGCCGACCCGCATAGCCTGCCGGGAGGCCGCGTCACCTCGCTGTACGAAGACGAAACGGGCAGGCTGTGGATAGGCACCGACGAAGGGCTGGCGCGCTTCGACCCGGCGGCCAACAACTTCACCCGCTACGTGCCCGCCGGCGGCCCGGGCAACGCGCGCATCGTGCGCCGCATCGTCTCCGACTACAAGGGCGGCATGTGGGTGGCGACATGGGGCGGCCTGCACCGCTTCGACCCGCGCAAGGGCAGCTTCACGACCTACCGGCACGAGGCGGCGCGGCCGGACAGCCTGCTCTACAACGACGTCAACGCCGTCGCCGTCGACACCAAGGGCGGCGTCTGGGCCGCCACCTGGCCCGGCGGCCTGGATTACATGGCGCCCGGCGCCAGCGGCTTCCAGCACTTCCGCGTCGACGACCCGGAGCATCCCAACCCCAAGGCCAACGACGTGCGCGCGCTCTACCTCGACAGCGCCGCCACGCTGTGGATAGGATCGGCCGACGGCCTGGTGACGTGGAAGACCGGCCAGCCGTGGGAGCTCCGCGAGGCGCTGACGGTGCCGGCCAAGCGCGTGACCGACATCGACGAGGACCGCGCCGGCGACATGTGGATCAGCACCCGCACCAGTGGCCTGCTGCGCTGGGACCGCGAGCTGCGCCAGTTCCAGAGCTACCGCCACCGCGCCGAGGACGCGCATAGCCTCAACAGCGACGCCATCAACACCACCATGCGCGACCGCAGCGGCACCTTGTGGGTAGGCTCGCTGACCGATGGCGTCAGCCGCGCCAACCTTGGCTACCACGGTTTCGAGCGTTTCGTCCCGCGCGACATCGATCCCGACTTCGTCAAGTCCAGCAACTTCGTGCGCAGCGTGGGCGCGGCCGCCAACAACCAGCTGTGGCTCGCGCTGGACGACGGCCTGGCGCTGTTCGATCCCGCCACGCGCAAGATGGTGCGCACCTGGAGCGCCACGCCGAAGCGGCCGGGCGCCATCAGTTCCAACGTCATCTACAGCACCTACCAGGCGCCGGACGGCACGCTGTGGGTGGGCACCTCGGAAGGCCTGAACCGGCTGGACAAACCGGACGCGCCGTTCAAGGTGATCCACTTCGGCAGCAAGACCACGGACTTCATCAACGCCATCGCACCGGGACGCGGCGGTGTGCTGTGGCTGGGCACCGGCACCGCCCTGCTGCGCTACGATACGGCCAGCGGCGCGGTCCAAAGCTACGCGCACAACGACCAGGACCCGGACAGCCGCAGCGTCGACGGCGCCTCCACCGTGGCGGAGGACAGCGCCGGCCGCGTATGGACCGGCGAGTTCTATCGCGGTCGCGGGCTCGATATGCTTGACCCGGCCAGCGGCAAGTTCCGCCACTTCCGCTTCGACCCGAAAAATCCGGCAAGCCTGAGCAGCGACCGTGTCAGCAGCCTGCACCAGGACGCCGACGGCAGCATGTGGGTCGGTACCTCCAAGGGCTTGAACCACGTGGTGGCCGGCAAGGACGGCGCCTTCAGCATCACCCGCATCCAGGAAAAAGGCGAGCTGGGTACGCGCCTGATCGAGGCGATACGCTCGGATAAAAACGGCATGATCTGGGTGACCACGGCGGCGGGGCTGAGCAAGATCGATCCGGTCTCCGGCACCGTCACCGAATACTCGGTGGAGGACGGCCTGACCGAAGGCTTTTACATCGACTCCGCCGCCAACAGCGGCAACGGCTTCCTGTACTTCGGCAGCAGCAGCGGCGTCACCGCGGTCAACCCGGCGATCCACAGCAGCGCCTCACGCCCGCCGCAGCTGGCGATCACCGACATCCGCGTGCTCAATCGCTCGCTGGGTGGCAAGAACCCGCCGCAGGACGTGGTGCTGGAAGGCGGCGTGACGCAGCCGCGTTCACTGAGCCTGCCGTGGACCGCCAACACCATCTCGATCGAATTCGCAGCGCTGCATTTCGCCGAACCGCGCAGGAACGCCTACAGCTACTGGCTGGAAGGCTTCGACACGCAGCCGGTGCAGGCCGACGCCGCCCATCCCGTCGCGACCTACACCAATCTGGCGCCCGGCAAATACCGCTTCCACCTCCAGGGCAGCAACAACAAGGGCGTGGCCAGCCGCGATGAGATCATCCTGCCGATCACCATCACGCCGCCGGTGTGGGAAACCTGGTGGGTGCGCACCGCCGTGGTGTTGCTGGCTGCGGCGCTGCTGTTGCTGATGTTACGCTGGGCGGTCCGGCGCATGAGCGCACGGGCGCGGATGCTGGAGGCGCAACTGCGGGAGCGCAGCGAGGCACTGCGGATCGCGCAGCACAAGCTGGCCAACCTGTCCGCCACCGACACCCTGACCGGCATCGCCAACCGCCGCTGCTTCGATGACCAGTTGGCGTGCGAATGGCGCCGCGCGGCGCGTGAAAAGAAACCGATGGCGATCGGACTGGTGGAGATCGATCAGATGGCTGCCTACCGCGAGCACTACGGCCAGCAGGCCGCCGACGAAGTCCTGCGACTCGCGGCGCACGCACTGAGCGGGGCGGTGCAGCGCGCCGGCGACCTGGTGGCGCGCTACGGCGCCGACCATTTCGCCTTCCTCGCCCCCGCTACCGCCGGCGACGAAGCGATGCGGATCGCGCGCCGCATGGAGGCGGCGCTGGCCGCCTTGAACCTGCCGAACGTGAAGGCCACATCGGGCGTCATCAGCGCCAGCATCGGCGTCGCATCGCTGCCGGCGACGCAAGACGGCACCACCGAAGACTTGGTGCTGACCGCAGACCAGGCGCTATACCTGGCCCGCTCCGAAGGCGGCAACCGCAGCGTGCTGGCGCCGGAAAGCGCGGAGGCGCGAGTGGCTTAGGAAAGCTGCAACTCCCAGTAGCCGACATCGACCCAGCGGTCGAACTTGCGGCCGACCTGCTTGAAGTGGGCGACCTTCTCGAAGCCCAGGCTTTCATGCAGCGCCACGCTGGCCTCGTTGGGCTGGGCGATGCCGCCTATCGCCATGTGGATCTCTCGGGCGCGCAGTTCCTCCAGCAGCACCTTGTACAACGCCGATCCTATCCCCTTGCCGCCCTGCCCGAACTTCACGTAGACGCTGGTCTCGGCGGAAAAACGGTAAGCGCTGCGGGCGCGCCATTTGGTGGCGTAGGCGTAGCCGAGCACTTCGCCATCCAGCTCATACACCAGCCAAGGCAGGTGTGTGGTGACGTCGCGGATGCGGCCCGCCATGTCCTCCGGCGCGACCGGATGCTCCTCGAAGCTGATGGTGGTGGTGGCGATGTAGTGGTTGTAGATGGCGACGATGGCGGATGCATCGTCCGGCGTGGCGGGTCGTATCATCGGATTCAAAGGTGGCGGGTTTCGGTGGGTGGCGATATCCAGTTGTCGGCGCGGCCGTCGACATAGGTGATGGGAGCATTGGCGAAGTCCTCGTCGCTGACGCCATCGAGGCTGGCGACGTTCACGCCGTAGAACACGCCGTAACGCGGCGAGTTGCCGACACCGTAAGGCCGCACGCCGCAGTGCTTGCAGAAGTAGTGATGCTCGTTCTTCGCGCCGAACTGGTAGACGTTCATCTCGCCCTCGCCGGCCAGCAGGCGGAAGGCCTCGGGCCTGGCCATCACGGCCCAGCAGCGTATCTTCAGGCAGAACGAGCAATTGCAGCGCAGCGTGCCGTGCGCCAGGTCGACATCCGCCTCGAAGCGCACCGCGCCGCAATGGCAGCTGCCTTGGTAAGTCCTCATCATCCGGTGGTATCTCCTTGCGGCAAAGTATAGACTAATCCTTAACTCTTCGCCTGCAGCAGGTCGTCGAACACGGGGATGATGGCCAGCGACAGCAGCGCCACCGCCAGCGGCACCGTGACGATGAAGCCCAGGTATTTGAAGCCGAAGGCGCCGGCCAGGCCGCCCAGCAAAAACATCCCCAGCAGGGAGCTCAGTAACAATAGCTTGCCGCGGTCGGCCATCACCCTCTCGGCCAGGGCGCTGTCGTTCCAGTAAAACATTTTACCCAGCTCGATGCCGATGTCGGTCACCAGGCCGGTGACGTGGGTGGTGCGGATTTCGGCGCGCGACACCTTGGTGATGATGGCGTTTTGCAGTCCCATCACAAAGCATAGCAAGGCGATGATGGCGGACACCTGCCCGGAGGCGTCCAGCCGCGCGCCCATCAGGCCAAAACACAACAGCAGCGCCGCCTCCACGATCAGCGGCAACGCATACAGGCTTTGCGCCCCGCGCCGCCGGCCCCAGTTGATCAGGATCGCCGACGTGGCCGCGCCCAGCAGGAACGACAGCAGCGACGCCAGGCCCGCCAGCACCAGCCGCACATCGCCCAGCGCGGCGTCGTCGGCCACCGCCGAGACGATGCCACTCATGTGGGACGTGTATTGTCCCACCGCGAAAAAGCCGCCGGCATTGACCGCCCCGGCCACGAAGGCCAGCGAACGGCCAAGGCGGCGGTTACTGATATCGGTGCGTTGCGGACTTGTCATGGCCCGCAGGTAGTGCATAGGCATTGGGGGCTTTCTTGTTGCTGACGGCCCTTCCATTGTATGCCATCACCTCACTTGAGCGTTACTCCCCAGTTCTTCTCCACGCATTTGGTGTAGTTTCCGGGGATTAGAGCGCTGTACGGCGTTTGATAGTTGACCAACTGGCATTGGTAGTCGCCGCCGCTGCTCCAGTTCTTCTCCCAGTAGATGTTGTAGGCCGCCGAACTGGAACCGCTGAAGCGCTGCATCGTCGCGCAGGACAGCTGCTCGCTGCCGATGTTCCAGCCCAGGTCCGCCGCAAACTGCTTGTAATAGTCGATGCGGTTCTGCGCCGCCGCCTTCTCGGTGCCGGTGCCGCATTCGGCGTTGATGATCATGATGGTGGTGGCGAAGTTGTTGCCCGCGCCAGCCGCCTTGTCCGCGGCATTCGGCACCCAGGTCCCGTCCAGCAAATGCAGCATCGATGGCTTGGGCGGCTGCGGGTAAACGAAGAAGAACGTCGCCGAGGCGAGATTGAGCCAGGTCGACGCCACCTGGTCGGGATTCTTCAGCAGCACCGACTGGTCGCCGTTGAACATCACCTGCGAGAACGGGCCGTAGTTGTAGTTGTACGAGAGCTGCTTGGCGCCACGCCCGTAGTACTTCTTGAAACTGCCATCGGCGTTTTTACCGCAGGTCCAGACGGTGTTGAACACCGGGTCCGAGCACTCGACGTTGTAGCCGCAGTTGGTACCCGTTTCGTCGCAGCCCATCTCGCGCAGGTACTTCAGGCCCTGCCGCCATTGCGGCAGCGGCAGGCTGGCGTTGTGGTCACCCGTCTCCTGCGCGAAGTGGGCGAACATGGTCGCCAGCGAATGGCGGCAGATGGCGTCCGCATCGCGGCCGTCAGTGTAGTCGCCGCAGACCGCCGGGAACTTGGCCACCGCCTGCAGGAACCGGCCGTACGTGTAGCTGGGCTCACGGATGCCGAAGTAGTAGTCCCACTTGGCCGATGTCAGCAGACGCTCGACCCGCTTGACGTTGGCCGGATTGGCCGCCGCGCCGGGCGATACGGCTTCCACCGCCGCGTTGTCCAGCGTGCGGATCGACGCCTTCACCGTGCGGAAGAAATCATTATCGGTGAGCTGGGCCTCGCGCGCCTCGGCCTGCGCCTTGGTCGGCACGCCGCCCGGTTGCGGCGTACCCGGATCGGGTGGCGTCGGATCGGTGGCGTCGCCGATGTACTTCCACGGACCCCACGTATCCGTCTGATTGGGCGCGGTGCCCTGCACCCACCATTTGGCCTCGTACTGCTTGCCCTGGTAGATCGCGCACATGCCGGCGGTGTAGACCGCCGTGGAGGTCCATGCCGGGCAGGCGGTGGCGGCGGCCGTGCTGATGCCGCCGGAGAGTACGCGCGGAGCGTTGCTGTCAGCCTGGCCGCCGCCACTGCCGCCGCCACAGGCGGCCAGCAGCAAGGCGCCCAGTACAGCGATGCTGTGAACTGGTTTCATCGCGTCTCCTTATTTCAGCGTGACCGGCAGGCCGGGATACTCGTCGCTCAAGGCATAGCGCACGCCATTGACCGTGACCACGTACGCGGACGGCCCCGAGATCGGCAGCGAGTAGTTCAGCGTCAGCGACACCGAGGCCCCCGGCGCCAGCGATTGCCACGATGGGATGGTGAACTTGGCGTGGTTGAAGTTGGCCTTGAAGCCGCCGATATTGTTCGGCCCCGTGTAGCCGGCCTTGGTCACCACCAGCCCGTAGCCCGATTGATCGCTCATGTTGGCGGGCGCCGATACCGGATAGTCGAATTCCACCACCGAGCCGCCCGGGATGGTGACGGTGGTGTTGTTCGTCACCGTCATCACGGGGTTGATCGGGTAGTTGCTGTCGCCGAGCTTCCAGCCGCCCAGCGATATGCTGACCTTCGCGCTACTGGCCGGCATCGGCGATTCCGCCCGCGTGGCGCCATAAGGGCTGGCGGCCTTGAAGGCGTTGTAGATGTTGGTGGTCAGCGTGTAACCCATGAAGTACTCGCCCTTGCCGCCGTTCCTGCTGGCGTCCCAGGCGTAGTCGCCGGCCAGCTCCCAGATCATGATGCCGCCGATGGCGTTGTCGATCACGTACTGGGTCTTGGCGGCCATCGATTGCGCCGTCTCGGTGGAGATGAAGACTTTGCGCGTGGCGTTCCACAGCCACGGCGCGGCCATCGTGGCGCTGTAGTTGGCGGCGTACGTACCGGTGAGGGTCTTCTCAGTCACGCCGTAGGCATCGAGGTAGTCCGGCACGATGGCGTTCTGCAGGTTGAGCGCATGCCACAGCGGATTGCCGCCGCCGGGAACCGGCTTGCCGTTGGCATCGAGGTCGTACCAGACGTTGTCGATGCCGACCGCGCCGGTGCCGCAGGTCTTGACGCCGGCGCAGGTGACGGTGTCGTTCACCAGCGGCGTGGTGCCCCACAGGCCGTTGCTGCCGCCGGTGACGTCCTTCCAGCCGCGCGTGTAATACGGCACACCGATGTTGATGCGGCCGGCCTGCAATGCGCCGCGATAGTAGCGGTAGGCCCAGTCGACGTTCAGGTAGCCGATGCCGCCGTATGAGTAGGCGTTGCCGGCTTTGAGTTCGGCGTCGTTGCCGTCGTCGAACAGCGCGGCGTTCGGACCGACGTACTGGTTCCAGCCGCCGTGCAGATCGTAGGACATCAGGCTGGCGTAATCAAGGTACTGCAGGCCGGAGAGGTTTTCCTCGCCGCGCAGTATCCAGCCGGACGCGGAGCCGGCGATGGTCAGCATGTAGTACTTGTTGTCGGCGACGGCCGCCGTGTCCAGCTTCTGACGCACGGTTTTCAGCAGCACGTTGTAACTCTTCATCAGGCCCGCCAGGCGTGGCTTGGAGAGGCTGAAGTCCAGCGGGTTGCCTGCTTCGTTGTTGGTGGTCGGGTGTTCGTAGTCGATGTCGATACCGTCGAAGAAGGTGTACTGGCGCAGCACGGCCACCATCGAGTCGGCCAGCGTGTTGATGCCGGCGGTGTTGAGCGAGCCGTCGGCGTTGGTGGTGGCCGTGTAGTAGCCGCCGCTGCCCGCCCAGCCGCCTACCGACAGCATGACCTTCACGCCGGGGTAGCGCTTCTTGTATTGCGCCAGCAGGTTGAAGTGGCCTTTGTACGGCAGCGATGGGTCCATCGCCGCGGCGGGGATGGTGGGCCAGGTCATGCCGGTGTCGGGGTTGTTGGCGCCACTGCTCAGTTGGACCTTGGCGTTGGCGTCCACCGAGGCGAAGGCGTAGTTCACGTGGGTGATTTTGTCCCACGGGATGTTGTTGACCAGGTAGGACGGCGTGTTGTTCGCGCCCGTGCGCCAGCTGGTGAAGTAGCCGACGATGCGGCGGTTCAGGCCATTGGCCAGCTTCTCGCGGCCGTTGGCGTCGTACACGCCGCAGTAGTTCACGTTCGGCACCGGCGAAGTCAGTCCATCAGGACGGCACGCGACTGGCGTTGGCGTTGGCGTTGGCGTTGGTGTTGGTGTTGGTGTTGGTGTTGGTGTCGGAGTCGGAGTCGGAGTAGGCGTCGGCGTTGGGGTCGGAGTAGGCGTCACGGACTGCAGCGCCCACGGCCCCCACTCCTCCGTGCCCGGCACGTTATTTTGCGTCCACCACTTGGCCTTGTAGGTCGAGCCGTTGTAGGTCACGCACATGCCGGCGGTGTAGACCGCGCTGGACGACCATGCCGGGCAATCGGCGGTGGCGGCGGCGGTCTGTATGCCGGCCATCAGTTTGGGCGCGGGCGTCGCGCTTTGCGGGTCGGAACCGCCGCCACAGGCGGCAACAGCGCTGCCGATCAGCGCCAGCATCAAAAGGTTGTGTCTCATTTTGTATTCCCGTATTTTAGAAATCGTGATTGTTCGGGTAACGGCTGTAGAAATCGTTGTCCCACTTGAAGTGGGTGGCGGAGATGGTGATGGTGATATCCAGCGCTTCGACGAAGTGCCACCAACCGACGGGCAGGAACAGGATCTCGCCCGGCTCCAGCACGCAGTCGATGACCGGCACGTCTGCCATCATCGGAAAACGCTGCAGGTCGATGTTGCGTCCATCGACCGGAGTGAAACAGTGACGCTGGTTGTACAGCTTGGGCGTATCGCAAGGAGCGATCAGCCGCACGCGCTTGCGCCCGGCGATCTGGATCATGAAGTTGTTGGTCAGGTCGTGATGAAACGGCGTGATCGTGCCGGCCGGCCCAAACCAGAAGAAGCCCCGTCCTTCCGGATTCAGATACTCCGGCAGCGGCGGCACATCGGCCATCAACTCCTGCAACGACTCCCGATTCTGGCCGTCGTTATTGGCGGTCATGTAGAAGTCGTTGGTATGGCCGCTGTCGCGCACCAGCGCCACGTACTCGCCGAAACGCATGCGGCGCTTGTGCGACTGGCTGTTCATCTCATAATCGGGATCGGCGCTGCGGCCGAACTGCACCTCCACCATGCGCTCGCCCAGCTGCTCGCCAAGGTAGTCCAGCGTCCACTTGGCACGAGCGGCGCAGTCGTCCAGCATGCCGGTGATGATCACCGGCAGATTGCGGCGGTAGTGCTGGTCCAGGAACTCCGCGCCGGACAGGCGCGCCCGCCGCGGAAGTTCAACAGGCGCCAGCCGGTTCAATTGCGACTGGATGTCGATCACCCAGTCGCGCTTGGCCAGCCGGTTATGCAATCGCGATACGCCCTTCAGGTAAGGGCTGTGCAGCGCAGCGGCGATCTCCGCGTGCGCATCGCGCGCGCTGATGCCGGACTGGATCAGGATGCCGGCCAGCGTATCCGGCCGGCTGCCGAGGATCAGGTTCTCGGCGATCCAGCTGCGCCATGCATCGCTGACGCCGATGGTTTGGACAACGGCATGGCGCTTCATGGCTTAGCGTCCTTTCCAGACGGCGCTGGTCAGAGCGCCGTTGGCGTCGCCGTCCAGCTCCCAGGAGAAGGCGCCGCGCAGGCTCTGGTCGCGCATGTACTGCATCTTGGTCGCGATCACGGTCGGGTCGTCATAGCTCCACCATTCGCCGGTGCCGGTGTACAGGAACAGCTGCTTGGTCTGCGGATGGTACCAGCGCGTGCCTGCCTTGTTGACCAGGACCTTGTAGTCGTCGATGCCGGTTTCGTAGGTACCCGCCGCGCCGCCGGTGGTGGATTGATACAGGCCGTTGGCGTTCGGGCCGGCGGCCACGCCTTTCCATCCGCGTCCGTAGAACGGCACGCCGAGCAGGATCTTATTGCGCGGCATACCGGCTGCCACCAGCGCCGTCACGGCGTCGTTGGTGTTGTACTTGGCGAGGACGCCGGTGGCCGGATCGGCGGGGTCGTGGTACAGCGGCGAGTGGAAGTTGGTGGTGTTTTCCCATGCGCCGTGGAAGTCGTAGCTCATCAGGTTGACCCAGTCCATGTACTGCGCATACAGGTTGGGTTCCGTCTGGGCGATCTTCTCGCTGCCGGCGCCGATGGCGGCCGTCAGCGCATACCGCTTGCCGTCGATGGCGCCTTGCGCGTCCAGCTGCGCGCGGAACTCGGCCATCAGCAGCGTGAAGTTATGCTTGTCGTTGACCGCGTCGACGGTGTTGTACGGCTGACCGCCACCGCCCGGATATTCCCAGTCGATGTCGATGCCGTCGAAGACGCCCTTGGCGGAGCCTGGGCCGCCGCGTCCATCCTGCACCGGCAGGTCGCCGGCGATGAACATCTTCACGCAGGACTTGGCCAGCTGCTTGCGCAGCGCGTCGGTCTTGGCCGCGGCCGAGAAGTTCTTCGACCAGGTCCAGCCGCCCAGCGAGATGAACACCTTCAGGTTGGGGTGCGCGGCCTTGAGCAGTTTGAGTTGCTGGAAGTTGCCGGTCAGTGGAGCGTCCCACGGAATGGTCTTGCCGTCGACGGTGCGCGCTGGCTGGCGTTGATAGTCGGCGTAGGCGTCGCCGCCGGTGCCGGCCGCCGGCGAGGTCGGATTGTCGTTGCCCACTTCGGCGCTGGTGACCATGTCGCATTCGTAGCCGCCGTTCTTGGCGTAGGTGTTACCGAAGGCGTAGTTGATGAAGGTGAGCTGGTCGGCGATGCTGGTCTGTACGCCGTTGACAGGGGTCTTGGTGGTGTGGATGTCGGCCACTTCGTAGCCGCGTCCATACACGCCCCACTGCGCGAAGTAGGAGCCGATCTCGCGGCCGCCGACCGGCGTTGGTGTCGGTGTCGGAGTGGGCGTCGGCGTCGGTGTCGGCGTTGGTGTTGGTGTTGGTGTTGGTGTTGGTGTTGGAGTTGGAGTTGGAGTCGGCGTTGGCGTCACCGACTGCAGCGCCCATGGCCCCCATTCCTCCGTGCCCGGCACGTTATTTTGCGTCCACCATTTCGCCTTGTACGTCGAGCCGTTGTAGGTCACGCACATGCCGACCGTGTAGATGGCACTGGACGACCACGCCGGACAATCGGCGGTCGCGTCGGCGGTTTGCACGCCGGCCAGCAATTTTTGTGGTGCGGTGGTGGCGGGGCTGTCGCTGCCCCCGCCGCAAGCCGCCAGCATACTGGCGATCAGGCCGAGTACGGCCGCATTACCCTTGACTGCACGTTCCATGCTCTCTCCTCCTTGGTGGGTGACTCTCTGCTTTTCTTATTTTTTCAGGATGGAGTCTAAAAAAGTGGTAGTCAAGTGGTTTTATTTTGTTGCGACCATTCGAATACCAGTTTCAACCAAGGAAGAGTTATTGCGGAAAGATCCGATGTGGGACTTGAAAGAGTATGTAAGTGCTCACCAACCAAATTCAGCAGGCAAACCGGCGCGACTTGCCCCTGACTTTCGAATGTCTCAAATTGAACATGGTGTTAAATGGCGAGTACCAATTTTGCGCGCCCGGCAAGTGGTACGGCCGGCTACTCGGCGGAGGCAAGCTCCGGCAACATCGCCCGCGCGACGCCGTCGCGGACTTCGACGATGCGCGGTTGCCGCGTATCGCCAAAGCTCATCTTGTAGCAAGCCTGGCCGTCCTTGGATGCGGTAGGCAACACCATCAGCAGCTGGAAAGCGCTCGGCTCCTCCTCCACCGACGGGAAAATCGACGGCAATCCGGCCAGCACCACGGCCCGCAAGGGCTCGCCGCTGTCGATTTCCGTGTGGTGGCCGCGGATGGAAATCCCGGCGCTTTCGCCGTTGCTGAAGTCCACGCGCGCGTGGCCCATCACGCTGTCGTTCAAGGCGTTGACGACCAGGTTCAAACGCAAGGTTGGATTGCCTTCGATGGCGCTGGTGATTTCATACACTGCTGTAAATAATTGACTCATGGTGCTTCCTGACGAATGAAGATGAAACATGAGTCAACTGTAGCCGCACAACCGGAAGCTTGCCTTCCGAATACCTTCCGGCCGCCAAGCGATTGATTAGATTGGAAATATTATCAGCATCACCGCTTGGGCAACTGCCAGTCCGGACGGATGAAATGGCAGGTGTAGCCGTTCGGAACGCGCTCCAGATAGTCCTGGTGCTCCGGTTCCGCCTCCCAGAACGGCCCGGCCGGCGCCACTTCGGTGACGACTTTCCCCGGCCACAGACCGGACGCGTTGACGTCGGCGATGGTGTCCTCGGCGACCGCCTTCTGTTTCTCGTCAACATAGTAGATTGCCGAACGATAACTGGTACCGATGTCGTTGCCCTGCCGGTTGCGGGTGGTCGGATCGTGGATCTGGAAGAAGAATTCCAGAATCTTGCGATAGCTGATCACGGCCGGATCAAAAATGATTTCCAGCCCTTCGGCATGGGTGCCGTGGTTGCGGTACGTGGCGTTCGCCACATCGCCGCCGGTATAGCCGACCCGCGTCGCCAGCACGCCTGGGTACCTGCGCAGCAGATCCTGCACGCCCCAGAAGCATCCGCCGGCCAATATCGCTTTTTCAGTTGTCGTCATATTCCATCCTTTGTGAGTATCTCTGTACAATTTAGCGACGTTCCCCGGTTCTTCAAGCCGGCCAAAAGAAGGATCTTCCAATTGCTTTTGTGATAAGCTCAAATGCTGCTGTTGACCAACAACCGGAGTCACCCATGCAAATAGAACGCCGTTCGCGTCCAGATCGCGTCAAAGCCATCGCCGTCAACGCGGGCCTGGCCCTGCTTGAAACCGCCGGCCGCGAAGCCGCCGCCACCTTCCTTGAAGATGCGGGCGTGCCCCTGCCCGTAATTGCCCGCGTGCTGTCGGAACCGGACAAGCGCCGCGCCGAAGACCTGCGCTAAAGGCCCTTGAAAATCAAATACCTGACCCTGCCCATTTTAATGCTGGCCATGACTTCAGGCATGGCGGCCGAACTGTCGCCGGCCTCGCGCACGGAAATCAACGCCTTGCTCAACCGGCTGGCCAACTCGGGCTGCCAGTTCAACCGCAACGGCAGCTGGTACACGCCGGTCGACGCCAAGACCCATCTGACGCGCAAGCTCGACTATCTGGTCGAGAAAAAACAGGTCGGGAGCACCGAACAGTTCATCGACCTGGCCGCCAGTTCCAGCAGCAGCTCGGGGAAAAATTATCAGGTGCGATGCGGCACCCAGCCGGCCGTCGCCAGCGGCGTCTGGCTCAAAGGCGAACTGCAAGCACTGCGCGCCGGCAAATAGCTAGGGCTTAAGCAGCACGCGGCCGAACGCCGTGTCCGTGTGCTGGCCCGGCAGTTGCGGATCGATCGCGAAACGGCAACTCTGCAGATAGCCGGCAGCCTGCGCCACCACGTCCGGCGCTTGGCCGCTGGGTTCGGCCACCACGCGGATCGGCGCACCGTCGCTGTTGACCAGGAAGCGCAGCAGGATGCCGTCGTTGCCGCTCGGCCGGCGGTCGAATTCCTTGAAGCCGTCGAAGCGGCCGGATGGCTGGCAGCTGCCGGCCACCAGCTTGGGCCGGACAGCCGGGCCGTCGCTGAACTGCCAGACAAATTGCATCGGAAAGGAAGCGCCGCTTTTGGCTTCGTCCAGGTGTGGCTGGAACACGCAGCGGGAGATGCCGTTGATGGCGGCATCGTCGAGGATCTTCCAGCCGCTGCCCTGGGACACTTCCGGACGCACCACCTTGCCGTCCTCGCCGATCTTGAAACGTATCGTCGTCACGCCTTCGATTTCATAGCGCCGCGCCTCGTCCGGCCACTGCGGCTGCGCGCAGCTGACCGGACTGACCAGCGATTTGAACGGCGCCTGGCCGCGCTGCTCAGCGTGGCTCATCAGGTTGAGCAAACCCAGCAGGCCGGCGACGGCGGCGACGAAAAGCAGTTTCTTGTTCATCGGGCGATGATATCAGACGCCGGTCAGCCCGCAGGTTCAATTCTCCAGCAAATCAAAATCGCCCTGGGCGTAGCGCGCGCCGTGCACATTGCCCTCCTTGAAGATGGCATCGATGGCAGCCAGGTCCGCCGTGCCCAGCGTGATCTCCGCCGCGCCGCAGTTCTCCTCCAGATGGCCGAGCTGGCGCGCTCCGGGGATGGGCACAATGTCCTCACCCTGATGCAGCAGCCAGGCCAGCGCCAACTGCGCCACCGTCATGCCGTGGCCGTCAGCCAGTTGCTGCAACTGGCGGATCAAGGCGAGATTGTCGCGCATGGCCGCATCCTGGAAACGCGGCAGCGTGCGGCGGAAATCATCGTGCGCCAGCCCATCGGGCGACGTCATCTCGCCGGTCAGGAAGCCCCGGCCCAGCGGGCTGTATGGCACGAAGCCTATGCCCAGCTCACGGCACACCGGCAGCACCTGCTGTTCCGGATCGCGGCTCCACAGCGAATACTCGCTCTGCACGGCGGCGATCGGATGCACCGCATGCGCCCGCCGCACCGTCGCGGCCGACACCTCCGACAGGCCCAGGTGGCGCACCTTCCCCTCGCGCACCAGCTCCGCCATCACGCCCACCACCTCCTCCACCGGCACGGACGGATCGGGACGGTGCTGGTACAGCAGGTCGATAGTCTCGATACCGAGGCGTCGCAGCGAGCCGGTCACCGCTTCCCGGATATGCTCCGGCCGGCTGTCGACGCCCGCCATGCGCTGCAATCCCTGGCCGTGCGGCAGGATGCGGAAGCCGAACTTGGTGGCGATCCGCACCTTGTCGCGCACGCTCCTGAGCGCCTTGCCGACCAGCTCCTCATTGACGTAAGGCCCGTACACCTCGGCCGTATCGAAGAAGGTCACGCCCATTTCGACGGCCCGGTGCATGGTGCGGATGGACTCCGCATCGTCGCCGCCGCCGTAGGCGAAACTCATGCCCATGCAACCGAGGCCGATGGCCGAAACCTGCAAGCCGCCACTTCCCAATTTTCGCTGTTTCATTTTCCGCTCCTTGTAATCAATGGTTAAAATGATACGTTTGCTCTATTCTCTATACAATCACCAGGAAATCACTTGAACCAATGAACGGAATTCAGCAATAGCACCTATGCGACATGACCTCAACGAGCTGGAAATATTTGTCGCCGTCGCGCGCCACCGCAGCTTCCGCAAGGCGGCCGAGGAACGCAACGTCACCGCCTCATCGCTGAGCCACGCCATGCGCGCGCTGGAGACGCGGCTGGGCATACGCCTGCTGAACCGCACCACGCGCAGCGTCGAGCCCACCGAGGCGGGCAAGCATCTGTACGCGCGGGTGAGCCGCGTGATCGAGGACCTGGACCAGGCGCTCGATGAAATCAACGGCTTCCGCGACACCATCCAGGGCACGCTGCGGCTGAACGTGCCGCGCCCCGCCGCACGCCTGCTGCTGGCGCCGATATTGAGCGGCTTCCTGAAGATGCACCCGGGCGTCAAGATCGAAGTCGTCACCGACGATCAGCTGGTCGACATCGTGGCCGAGGGCTACGATGCCGGCGTGCGCTTTGGCGAGAGCCTGGCGCTGGACATGATCGCCATTCCCATCGGCGCGGCGCAACGCTTCGCGGTGGTCGCGGCGCCAGATTTTCTCGATGTGCATGGCCGCCCCGCCGGCCCGCCCGATCTGCGCGGCCTGCCCTGCATCGGCCGCCGCTTCCCCAGCGGCGTGATCTACGCATGGGAATTCGAACGCGATGGCCAGGGAATGGCGGTCAGCGTCGACGGCCCGCTCGTGCTGGACGACGACGCCATGATGGTGGACGCGGCATGCGACGGCGTCGGCATCGCGTTCGTCCATGAGTCCTACGCGCTGGAGCACATCCGGCAGGGCCAGCTGGTGCGCCTGTTCGAAGAGTGGTGTCCGGCCATGCCCGGTTTCTACCTGTACTACCCGAGCCGCAAGCACATGTCTGCCGCGTTGCGCGGCTTTGTCGATTGGTGCATCAAGGAACGGCAGGACGAGGAAGCCGCGGCGATGGAACTGCCACCGTCGAACCTCATATCTTAACTCACCGACTCAGAAAGGCAGCAGATGACACCCGCGCAAATTTCCGTTTTGGACGACAGCTCAAGCGATTCTGAAAGCGTACGACAAGTTAAGGCGCTCTATCGGGCGCTGAAAGCCAAAGATCAACAAGCAATCCGCGAGATATTGGTGGATGAACCTGTGTGGGATGTTTGCCCAGGCTTTCCAGAAGGCGCGGTTTATCGCGGCCTGGCCGAAATATTTGGCGGGTTCTATCAGAAGCTGCGCGCTCGCGTCCATTCCTTTGGCGCTGTGCCAGACAGCTTTGTGGATGGCGGAGATACGGTTGTAGCACTAGGCCACTATCAAATGACGAAGAGCGAGGGCGACGCCCCGGTCCTGGTACGCTTCTCTCACGTATGGCGTATCGATAGCAGGAAGCGTATTGAAGGAGTGTGGCAAGTAGCGGACTCGGCCCAGTTCTTTGCTGCCTGAACGCCTCATCGCGCTCCTTATTTTGGCGTCCCGCTCAAATCAATATGACCGGTCGCCGAATAAAGGATGCGGGCATTCCCGGGGCCAGTAAGCGCGACCGAATAGGCACTTCTATTTTGCTGAAAGCTGCCGCTTTGCCCTAGGGTTGCGTTGAACCCATCCTGGTAATCGTCCTGCGAGTTAATTTCCGCCGTCGGCAACGCCTGCGACCAATCTCTACACGGGTCACGGAGACCTTTCCCGTGCTGGTGTTCTTGACCTTGGTCGTCTTGTATTTGATTTCAAGCTTGATGGAATCTTGAATCCGATGCGGGCGTACCACTGCAAGCCGCTGACGGCAGGACGACGAAGCCGCCACAAACAATTTCTTGGTTATTTGATTTGCGTCAAGCGCCGCTGATGCTTCTGTTGAGGTGATGCACTACCTTGTAAATCAAGCAGGCCGCTACGGCAGGCAGCGCCAACTCACCAAGGAACCATCATGCCCGTGATTCAACGTTATCGCACGCAAACACGCCCGCGCGCCCTATGGCTGTCCGTGGTTTCGGTGCTGCGCTCCGCGGCGAAAAAAACGCCTATCGCAGGAGTTGCACGATGAGGCCATCAGTCTTCAAGGAACAGGAGCAGGAACCGGAGGATGCGGGGCAGGAACCGTTCCAGGGCCTGATGCGCTACGAATACCACACGCAGCTGCGGCAGATCTCCTACTACCTGTCGGGCAGCATCGTCCAGGCAAGCTACTACACCGATCTGTTCCACACCCTGCGCACCGCCAGCGAGAACGACCTGGTGTTCCTGCATCTGAATACCTCCGGCGGCGACTTCGACACCGGGCTTCAGATCATCAACAACATGCAGGCGTCTAACGCGCACGTGGTCACCGTGCTGGAAGCGCGCGCCTACTCGATGGGCGCGTTCATCTTCCTGGCCGGCGACGAACTGGTGGTGCACGACAATTGCCAGCTGCTGTTCCACATCTACTCCGGCGTCTTCACCGGCAAGGGCAACGAACAGCAAGCCGAATCGCTGGCGCTCAGCAGCTGGTTCGAGAAATTCATGTCGCGCACCTGCCAGCCCTTCCTGGCCGCCAGCGAAATCAAGAACATCCTGAAAGGCTCCGACCTGTGGATGGACTCGGATGAAATCCGGCGCCGCATGGCGCGCCTGCAGCGCGAACAAGACAAGCAGGCCGCACCGCGCAAGCCCAAGGTTGCCATTGCCGGCGGCACCAAGCGTTAGTCGTACGTCTGATTTATTTGAACTGCAGTACAGTGTAACCAGCCACCCACTCGCTCACGCAACGGAAAGAAGATCATGTTCAAACACATCTTATTGCCGACCGACGGCTCGGCCATTTCCTCCGCCATCATCCAGAAGACCATCGCCTTCGCCAAGGAGAGCAACGCCACGGTCACCGCCGTGCACGTGATCGCGCCCTTCCACGTCCTGACGGCGCATGCCGACATGCTGGAAGCCACCCGCGACGAATATCTCCGCGACAGCCAGCAGCACGCGCAGCGCTACCTCGACGATATCGAAAAGGCCGCAGGTGAAATGGGTGTGCAATGCAAGACGGTCATCTGCACCGACGACCAGCCCTACGAGCAGATCATCGAAACCGCACGCCTGCACGGCTGCGACCTTATCTGCATGGCCTCGCATGGGCGGCGCGGCGTCAAAGGGATGTTGCTGGGCAGCGAAACGCAGAAAGTGCTGACTCACAGCCAGATCCCGGTGCTGGTGTTCCGCTGACATCATGAGCGGCTCGCTTGGTCCTGATGGCCAAATGCTGGCCATGCTGCTGGATCGGCCGGGCCAGGCGCTGCGCGCCGCGCACATAGCGATACCCACGCCCTCGTCCCAACAGTTGCTGCTGCGGGTGAGCGCGTGTGGTGTATGCCGTACCGACCTGCACATCATCGACGGCGAACTGGCGCCGCACCAATCGCCGCTGATACCAGGCCATGAAGTGGTCGGATATGTGGTGCGCTGCGGCGCCGAAGTGCAAGGCTATGCACCCGGCGACCGCGTGGGCGTTGCATGGCTGGGCGACAGCTGCGGCCATTGTCCCTACTGCGCCAGACAAAATGAAAACCTGTGCGAACAAGCCCTCTTCACAGGTTACGACCTGAACGGCGGCTATGCCGGATACATGGTGGCCGACGCGCGCTACGTCTTCCGCCTGCCCGCCGCTTATGACGACGTCCACGCCGCGCCGCTGCTGTGCGCCGGCCTGATCGGCTACCGCGCGTACGCGATGGCAGGCCAGGCCCAGCGCATCGGCCTGTACGGGTTTGGCGCGGCGGCCCACATCCTGTGCCAGATCGCCCGCCATCAGGGACGCGAGGTGTATGCGTTCACGCGGCCAGGCGACACGCGCTCACAGGAATTCGCCCGCCGCCTGGGCGCGATCTGGGCCGGCGACAGCGAGCAAGCCGCGCCGGTTCCGCTGGACGCCGCCATCCTGTTCGCGCCAAACGGGGCCTTGGTGCCGCGCGCGCTGGCGGCGGTCCGCGCCGGCGGCAGCGTGATTTGTGCCGGCATCCACATGAGCGAAGTGCCGGCGTTTCCTTACGCGCTGCTGTGGGGAGAGCGGACGCTGCGGTCCGTAGCCAACCTCACGCGCGCCGATGGGGTGGCCTTTTTCCAGCTCGCAGCGGAATGCCCGCTGCAAACCCACACGACGGTGTTCCCGCTGGGGCAGGCCAACGAGGCGCTGGCCGCACTGCGCGGCGGCGATCTGGATGGCGCTGCTGTATTGGTGCCCTGATTCCAGAGCGCGCAAAGATCTATCCCGTGCGCATGCGACGGCGTCTGCATCTGGTGTATCGGGAACCTGCAGGAAGAGGAAGCCGCCGCGATGGAGACCCCGTAGCCGGATTAATCCGGCGGCAGCTCGCGGATCTCCACGCCGCCACCGGCTTCATAGTGCGGATTGCCGACCAGGAAGCGCGCAGCATCATCGAGATCAGCGGCGCGCACGCGCAGGTAGCCGGTGACACACAGGCTTGCGGAATCCGCCGGTGCGCCTTTGCGATACACCGCGCCCTGACCGATGGAACTGCCGCCGTCGAACTGGCCGCTCTGACGCAGGCCGGTGATATAGGATTCCCAAAGCGCGCTGTTTGCGGCGTCGGGGTTCGCGGTATCGTCAAGCATGAGGATGATGTAGTCGTTCATGGTCGCTCTCAGGATGGGCTTGAATCCCTATTCTATCAGCGTACCAAAGGGAATTTCTCCAGCCCGCTATCTTGGAGCCTCAATCGAATCGATACGACCGCTCGCGGAATAGAGGATCCGGGCATTCCTGGGCCCAGTAAGCGCGATCAAATAGGCGCTTCTGTTTTGCTGAAAGCTCCCGCTCTGACCTAGTGCACCAAAAGGAAAACTGACGCACATAAATTTTCCGCTTGCATCCTTTACCGTTCCCCACTCCGCGATGTACGGGTTCAGCTCAGTCGGACGCGCTTCAAAGCCGGCGAGCGCTCGGGCCGACTCCAGCGGATAAATTTTGTGATCAAAAAGGATGCCCTTCGCCACGCCCTTCTCCGCGTAGCCAACCTCCTTCCCTTGCGCGACGAAATAATAGGTAGCGTTGAACCCATCCTGGTAGTCGTCTTGCGAATTAATTTCCTTCGTCGGCAGAGCCTTCCAAGTCACGGACGAAGAAACGGCTCTCGCAGACAGACAGCTGAGAATCGCCGCGCTGGAAGGCTCGGCAGCCCGTGCCTCCGACACAACCAGGCAGATCACGAAGAACAAAAGGCGGCGCATCATTTGTATTCCCATCCATGCGTAACTTCCAGAAATTGTGGATTAAATTTCCAGAAGATCGTTCCACCATAAGCTGCTGTTGAATCATATTGATGATCATAGCGGCCAATCTCCACACGGATCGTGGAGACCTTGCCCGTGCTGGTGTTCTTGATCTTGGTCGTCTTGTATTTGATTTCAAGCTTGATGGAATCCTGGATCCCATAAATGTCATGCGACGGATCGGTAAACTTGACTCCTCGTCTGACCTTAAAGTGATGCTGGTAGTTCGATTTGATCTAAGAGAGAAAAAAATTGCTCGACAATCTCTTCTTCTGACGTGCGGTCATTTTGACTGTCAGATGAAATTTCTGCTGCGGACGATACACCAGCTGATGCTGGCGAGCCCTCGATTACTCGGCTTCGCAGGGTCTGGTTTGGAACAAGTTTCGGGGGCATGGAACAAGCGCACATGCACAAGTCATCCCCCAGTGCGACTTGCCTTCCGTTCCAGGTTTCAGGAATGCGTGATCCGACGCACAATATCTTTCCCTGAGACTTGCAAGCAGGGCAGAAAATAAGATCGTTCTCCAGAGCGATCTGTACTCCGTTGATGCTGCCATTAGCGCTGGCTGTGATAACTTTGCCGCCGGCAGTGGTCGATGCCCCCAACGTAATCGTATAGCGCCGCATTCATAACTCCCTTATCCTTGTTAAATCGAGGGAAGAAAAGAACAATGCCGAGAGCCAATTATTGAACGTGGGCATTTCCACACATTGAGAAAATACAAAGGGACATGCGAAGGGACAAACGAATGACAAAAGGACGGCCCCAAAAGCTACTTCGGTTCTGACACTACATGCAATAATGAAGAATGCACGGGAGCCCTAACCATGACCTCCGCAATCTTTGACAGCCACAAGTACGCCAAGCGCCTGATCGATGCGGGGGTGCCACCGCAGGCCGCTGACGTTCAGGCCGAGGCGATGCTCGAGGTGATGACACAAGTGGCGGCTAGCTCTGCCACGGTCAATATGCAGGACAGCAAAATCGATCGGCTGGGCACTAAGATCGATCGATTGGACAGCAAAATCGACCGCTCGGTAGCTGAGCTGAAGGCAATCATCGAGCAAGCCAAAGCGGAGCTGACGCGCTGGATAATCGGATTTGGCGTCACCATCCTCGGCGTCATCTCAGCCTTAAGACTTCTCAACTGACCCGGCCCGATACGACCGCTCCTCAAGAGATTTGCTTATATCATCAACTCCGCTGTTCCAGGCCCGCCGCAAGCCGCTCCTGCAAGTCCGGCCCTACCCGACGGAAACCAAGCAGCCTGGCCGCCGTCCGTATCAGATCGCTCTCGGCACCGCCCGCGTTGTCATTGCGCGCCATCGTCAGGGCCGCGGTCACCTCCAGCATGGAGATGCTAAGAGGCTTGATCGTCGCACCGCTCTCAGCCGATCGATCCCTAACCGGCGGCGCCTCCGACTGCTGGCGAGTAAACCAGAACGTTCCGTCGGAGAGCAAGTCTTGCCCATGAGATTGGGCATGGCTGAGCGCCTCGCGCGTTTTGGTCACAATGCGCGCCCCCGCTTTTTCCTTTCCAAAGCAGGCCGCCAGGCGCCGCGCGGTCTCTTCTATGTGTATCGGTCCTTCGACATCGACAATGCGCTTCACCAGATCCGCCAGCACGGCAACGGCCACCTCATGCGGCTCCTGTCCACCAGTCACCGGGAAATGGGCCCGCCGATAGGCAGGCATCTGTCGCGGCTCCACTCGCGAGACATCAAATGACGGTGGGGCTTCCATAGCCAGATCCATGGCCGGCACAGGCCGCGCGCGATTGGCTCCTTCAATCTTTACGCCAGCCTCCGAAGCGGTTCGCGCATCGTCGAGGGCGACGCGCAAGCGCTCGATCTCGATGCTGCGGCTATAGAACCAATCGGTGCTCCATATCCGATGAAAACGCCAACCCAGATGTTCCAGCACATCCTGCCGGAGACGATCCCGCTCACGAGCCCATTGCGCGCTATGATAAGTCTGGCCGTCACACTCCACCGCCGCGATATAGGTTCCCGGACGGTCCGGATGGCGAACGCCGATATCGATACGGAAGCCGGCCGAGCCAACCCTCGAATCGACCAGGTAGCCCAGACTCCGGATCACGTCGGCAACGTCCTCCTCAAACGGCGTGTCGGCTTGCAGCCCGGTTGGTTCCGCGTCGTTCACCAGACCACCGTTCGCAAAATCCAGGAAGCGCTTCAAGATGCGAGTGCCTTGGCGGGTCGTTCGGCTTGGGTCGATATCGGCTGGATCGAACGAAGCGAAAACCTCGCAGCGCACGCGCGCCCTGGTGAACAGGACGTTAAGCCGCCGTTCGCCGCCTTCCAGGTTGACCGGCCCGAACGTCATGCTGGTCAGCCGCCCGCCGGCCACGGTAGGGCCGTAGCAAACGCTCACCAGAATCACGTCCCGCTCATCCCCCTGTACGTTCTCAATGTTCTTGACGAAAACGTCTTCCGACTGCCCTTCCCGCAAAAACGCATCCAGCGCGGGATCGCTACGGCGCGCGAATTCCAGCAGCTCTGTAATCAAGGTCTTCTGCGCCGAGGAAAACGTGACGATGCCAAGCGACAGGCCTGGATGCAGGCGCGCATGCTCGGCCACCCGCTCCACAATGGCGGCGCCCTCCTTGCGGTTATCCCGCTTGCCGCCCTTGTCGTAGACACCGTCGACGCGCGTGAAGCACAGGCCGTATGCCGGGTCCTCCTGCAACGGCGATGGCGGCAAAATGAGGCCATCCTCATAGAACTCATGATTCGACACCGATATCAACGACGGATCGCGCGAGCGGTAATGCCACCGCAACATGCGTGAGCTGAGTCCCCGTGCCTCGCACAGGCTGAGTATGCTCTCCATCATGCCGAGCTTCGCGGCATTGCCCAGCAGGCCATCGTCTTCCTCTTCCGGCTCTTCGTCGGACTCATCCGCCAGCAGCCGGTCAAAGAAGGACGAAGGCGGCAATTGTTTCTGATCGCCGACAACCACGATCTGGGTCGCGCGCGCGATGGCGCCGAGCGCATCCTCCGGGCGGACTTGCGACGCCTCGTCGATCACAAGCAAATCAAACTCCAATGCTCCCGGTGGAATGAACTGCGCAACCGAAATAGGACTCATGAGCAGAACCGGCTTAATCCTCTGCACTGCCGTACCCGCGTTCTGGAATAGTTTTCGAAGCGCGATATGCCCGCGCTTCTTGCCGATCTCCCCTCGCACCACCTTCATCTCGCCCAGCGCGCCTTGCGGGACCTGGGCCAGATGCCCGGCCAGTATGCTGGTGACGTTTTCGGAGAGCCGTTGCCGCTCAAGCGCCCCGAACAACGCGACCAGGTCGTGCTTATCCTCAAGCGCCATGTCGCGCAAGATGGGAACCGACTCACGCGCGACATGCCAAAGCCGTTCGGCTCGCGCATAGCGAAGCTCGATGGCCGCCATGCCGCTATCGAGCTCACCGGACTGCATCCGTCTTGCCAAATCAGGCACGCCAGCTTCCTCGATACGGTTGTGAAGGCGCGTCAAATTGCTCCACCCCGCATAGCGGTCTGTCGACCTGGCCATCTCATCGCATCGCTTGGCGAACGCATTCAAGTCGGCACGATCAGGCCCGCCTTCGCCAAACGTGCGTGGTTCCAGATCCAGCAGGCCAACGACCTCGCCCAGTTTTCGGCGCGCAGCGGCTTCACGCTCATGCAAGGCCTTCCGCATTGCCGCGACGGAGCCGGCGTCAGCGGCCATTGACAGCAGCGCATCGGGAACGCAACGCAGCGCTGCACCATCAAGACGTTCGCACCAGGCGGCTATTGCCGATAGCCGGTGAAAATCGGTGAGCTCGCCACGCCATTCGCCCTGCAAGACATGAGCGCAATATTCCGAGTCGCGCTCCCATCGCAATTTGCACGCTTCGATACTTCCCAGGCGATCCAGGAGTTCGAGCCGGTCTTTGGCCGACTTGGGCAATGCCCCGCGCAACAGGCCGGCGAGCTCGCGCGACGCACGGCGGTAGGCGCCGCCCCATCTCGCAAAGAACGAATGCACCCCGGCCGCCAGCGCACCGCGCAGCGTGATAGTCGATACGGAAAACGCCGATTCGACAAAAGTGGCCTCAGCCGCATCCCGTTCGGAGCGCCAGGTGGCCCCGTCAGTCACGGTCTGTTTTATTCGCGCGATGTCCCCGGCGGACAAGAGCGCCTTCGCGATCTCGACCGCTCCCGCAGGCATCCCCTCCAGGCGGGCAAGCACATCATCAAGCGGTGCGACCGACGAGAACGCAATCGGAACGTCGATCCGCAACTGAGCGATGGCTTCGTTAACCGCGAGAGCCAATGCCGACAAGGCATCGCGCGCTTCCGATAGCAAAGTCTCCAACCGCTTCAGGTCGACCGGCTGGAGCTCAAGATTCCGCGTTCCCTCAAACGGATGCTTCTCGCTGGAGGTCTCTTTCCTTAGCGAGTCGCCGTACTGCCTTATCGTGTCCAGCAGGCGCCGCTCGCTGTCCTCCGTCATCGTGGACAGGCCGGCACTCTCGATGTCTGGCGCCGGCACGCCCAGTCCTATGTAGCGAGTCTGCACACCCAGCACCGAGAATGGCGTGGCGCCAGTATTTCCGATGGGCCGGTGAAGCGCCTCGGTGAATTGATTGAGCCTATCGCGCACCGCGGTCAGGTCCGCCGGCGCGCCAGGGGTCGAAGGCACCGCGGCCGCAGCGCCGAGGGTACGCGCCAGCTCCGCCAACACGGCGTTCTTGTTGACGTTTCTGGAATGAAGCTCAAGGCAAACGTCCCGCAGTCCCACCCGAACCAGACGGTCATGAACCACGGAGAGCGCCGCCATTTTCTCCGCCAGGAAGAGCACGCGCTTCCCATCCTTGACGGCCGCTGCGATGATGTTGGTGATCGTTTGGGATTTCCCCGTTCCGGGAGGCCCCTGAACGACAAGGTTGCGTCCCGACCTGACTTCCTCAATCACACGGGCCTGTGACGCATCGGCATCGACCACGTGCAGAAGTTTTTCGGGCGGCAGCATGTCGTCGAGCTTGTCATTGGCGTCGAAGATCGAAGGAGCAGGCTCGAAGCCTTCGAACAACAGGCCTCGTGTCAGGCCATGATTCGCTATCGCCCCTTCCGGCCATGCCTCAAGCGCGAGATCGCGATACATCAGCAGCTTAGAGAACGAAAAGAAGCCGAGCTGCATTGCGTCGGATTCGATTCGCCAGTCCCTCTGGCCATGGATGACCTCCCGGACCTGTTCGAAATAGCTGGAGGGTATCCATTCTTCGTCAGCATGAATCTCGGGTAATTGGATGCCGAAATCATCCTTCAACCGTTGCTGAAGCGGCAAATTGGTCACCAGCTCGTCATCCCGGATCCGCACATCATAGGTCGATGTGCGCAGGTTACGAGTAAGCTCAACCGGCAGAAGAACCAGCGGTGCTTCGCGAGCGACAGTCGACTTGTCCTCGAACCAGGTCAGGAAACCCAGCGCCAGGTAAAGGATGTTAACCCCGGATTCCTCTTCCGCCGTTTGCGCCTCACGCGCGATCTTCAACAGCCGTTTTTGCAGCGCGTCCGGTCCCATCCGCGTCTCGAGGTAGGCGTCGGTGTAGCGGCCGTGATCGAAGGCCAGCTCGCCTGCGTCCGCAAGGCGAACAGAGGTCCCGTCATCGTCCCGGTCGCGTCCGATGGCAAGGAAGCGCATGGCCTTGTGGGTGGAGAGGATGGCGTACACATCGTCGGAACGCTCGTTGACGAGATTGATGACATTGCCCCGCACGTTGGCCCGGTTAACATGAATGAGCCGGTTGCGCGTGCCAGTCTCGACAAGGCGCTTGCGCGTCTCGTTAAACAAACGGACCAGGCCTGTTTGGGGCGACTGTTCTGTCAGCATCTCGTTGTTCTCATCACTCACGGCTCACTCCTTCACATGGCAGGTGCCAGTTTAATTGAAATGGTTTGCAGATTTGTAAATATTGACTTAGTATCGAAATGCATAAGCCCTTATGAATTATTCGTTTTTCACGGAGACAAACTCGATAATGCGTAAACTTCTTCCCGCAGCAGTCATGGCCATCTGCGCCATCACCTTCACCAGCGCAGGCGCACAAGAGCAACGGCCTGCCCCAGCCGCGCAGCAGTCCCAGCCGCTGAGCGCCGCGGACAAGGCCGCCGCCGTCGAACTCTTGGCCCAACGGCTCTCCGCCAACTACGTTTACGCTGACATCGGCAACAAGATGGCCGCCGCCGTCCGCGACCATTTGCGCAAGGGCGACTACAAGAAGGTTGCGACGCACGCGGAATTCGCAGAATTGCTGACGGCCCATATCCAGGCCGCCAACCCGGACAAGCACCTGCGCATCCGCTACGCCCCGGACACAAAGCCCGATACGCCTCGTTCCACGCCCACGCAAGTCGCGCCCTCCGAGGTTAAGAAGCGCATCGAGTCCGGGACCTACCTGAATTTCGGATTTGAAAAGGTGGAACGCCTGCCGGGCAATATCATGTACCTCAAGTTGGACGGATTCTTTAACGCGGATTTCGCCAAGACAGCCGCCACGGCGGCCATGAATCTGGCAGCCAATGGCCACGCGATGATCATCGACCTGCGCCAAAACGGCGGCGGCGACCCGCGCATGGTGGCATTCGTGGCCAGCTACCTGCTCGGCGATAAGAAGGTCCATCTGTCGGACATCTACTTCCGGGCTGATAACGAAACCGATTCCTTCTGGAGCGACCCATCCGTTCCTGGACAGCGCTTTGGCGCGGACAAGCCCGTCTATGTGCTAACCAGCGGGAAGACCTTCTCAGCAGCCGAAGATTTCACGTACAACCTCCAGGCCCTCAAGCGCATCACCGTGGTTGGTGAAACCAGCGGCGGTGGCGCGCATCCGATCCGTCCGTTCCCTATCAATTCGAACATGGTCGCCATCATCCCGGTCGGGCGTTCGATCAACCTGATCACCAAAGGCAACTGGGAAGGCACCGGAGTCAAACCGGATGTTGCCGTCGCGGCCGACAAGGCCCTTGCAAAAGCGAACTCGCTAGCCCTGCGTCAGCTCATGCCGCAAGTTAAAGATGCCGGCGAACGCGCGGACCTTGAGAAGAAACTCGCCGAGCTGGAAGCGACTTTGTAAATGCCTGCCATCGTTCACTGGTGCGACTGGAACGGCGAAGGACTGGAACGGTGTCATTTTTCCGAAACCGCTGACGGGTTCACCCTCGAAGGAGTGCTCATCGGCACCCGCGAAGGACATTACGGTGCTCATTATCTGGTCCGTACCGACGCACACTTTCACACCCGCCACGTTCGCGTCGCGTATGTCGGCGGCCCTTGTCTGGAGGTGGCAGCCGACGGGCAAGGGCGATGGTGGGACCGGCTCAGCGGTGAGCAGCTTGCCTTTCTTGACGGTTGCCTGGACGTCGACATTGGCGTTACGCCGGCGACCAACACCCTGCCGATCCGGCGGCTAAAACTGGCGGCGCAGGCGAGCGCGGAGATCGAGGTCGCCTACATTCCTTTGCCAAGCGAAGTCACAGCGCAGTTCGCGCCCCATCGCGAATGACAACGCTATACTTGCCTGGTCGCCAATTCGCGCACAGGTACGACGGAATTCCCGGCGGGTTTTCCGCCGAACTGGATGTGGACCGGCACGGGCTGGTGCTCGACTATCCGCCCATGTTCCGCGGGGTGCAGGGAGATCTTCGATGAGTACTTTTTCCTCGACCTACGAGCGCTTGAAACTTGGTCCGGGCTGAATAGTGAAGTCGTTACCAGCCGGGCATGGCATCATCGATGAAGCGTCAGGGGATTTTCTAAATTTGGTTCAAGAACTAATCACATGAAAACAAATCAAATGATGGCCTCTACCGACGAGCTGAACGCGGTACTCGCCGCATCGGCATTCCTCGAACCATATAAACTGTTTGTATCGAATTGCGAGTTAGGACAATGCACTGTGACCGTGCCATTTAGTCGCAGCCTGGAACGGCCCGGCGGAATTGTCAGCGGGATGACGATCATGGGAGCTGCCGACGTGGCGATGTGGTTAGCCATCATGACCGAGCGCGGCACAAGCGAGCAATGGGTAACGACCGATATCAAGACAACCTTCCTACGCAGCGCGAAAGAACAGGACATCATGTGTACGGCGCGCCTACTCAAGCTAGGCAAGCGAACCGCGTATGGTACAGCGGAGTGCCTGAACGAAAACGGCGACCTGTTGGCGCACCACGTCATCACCTACGTGCGCTGTTGATTTAGCCGGGTCACGTGGCAAAATTAGCGAAGCAGTGTGGCGACAAAAGCGCCCCCCAATAGCACAAATGGGGAAGCTATGACGAGTAACACAGCCAGTCGAGCTGTTGATGAATACCGGCTGTTTGCCACAGCGCGCTTTGATATTTCGGATGACCAAAAGAACCCGGGAAGACCACACACCAGCGCAAAAAGATAGGCTAAGCCGTAGCCGATAGCGGCAGCGAAAGTTACGCCGAATGCGTCATCCCCGTAACTCCAGTATTCACCAAAACAAATGCGAGCGCTGTAAGGAATGGCAGTAGGCTTACTGACATAAGGACGTCTGAAAATAATTTTTGAGTACGCACGTTTCCTCCTAACTTTGGTGTCGAGTGGCCGCCGCTGGCCGAATGGCGGCTTTAAGCTACGGTTGCCTGGCCAATAGCCAGACGACTAAGCGTATTTTCAACGATTGCTCGACCGTTCAAGGCCTCCTTCCAGCGGACTGGAATTCCTTGCTCACCATAGAGGATGCCGGCCAAGCCGCCAGCGATGCAGGCTGTCGTGTCTGTGTCATTTCCAAGAGCAATGGCGTTACGGAGACAGGCCTCATAGTCCGAAGTAGCGAGAACGCATCGGATTGCAGACCATAGACTGTCGACCACATATCCCGACCCCTTGGACGGTTCCAAGCGGCCATCTAATACGATGCCTAACTCAAGCCGCTCGGTCGGATGAACTGCTTCCTCAAGTGTACCCTGCGCGTAATCCAGTGCCTCGATAGGCGTTCCCCCCTCCACCATCTGCCAAGCCATGAGCGCGTAGAGTGCACAGGCCAGTTGCGACCGCAGATGCGCATGAGTCGGCATGCTTTGCTTTCTGGCGCGAGCGATAATATCCGTTGAGGTCGGCGTCAAAAAAAACGCGCATGGAAGCGCACGCATCAATGAGCCGTTTCCATTGTTCCGTTCATCGGAAGGGCTGCATGTGAGGGGATCGCCGCTTCGGGCATAGTTGCCAAGTGCTTGCATCGTCTGGATGCCGATGTCGAAAACGTGCCCGTCAGGTGTCATGAATCCCGTGCGATACCAGGCCAGCAATCCGTCGGAGAACTGTTTGAGATCGAGCGACGAACACGTTACCAAAGAATCCAACAACACCAACGCTTGCGCGCCGTCGTCGCTCCAGGTTCCCACAGGAACAGCGCGATGTGCTCGCGCAAATCCACTGGGTGGGGACATTTCGATGAGGTGTCGCTCAGGAATATCTTCCGGAGATGAAAACTCATAAGGTACGCCGAGTGCATCTCCGATGAGCAAGCCGTACAGGCCACCGCGAATTCGTTCCCATCTGTCTTGCGGCATAAAGTTCCTTCAGCTATCCGAGCATTATCCGAGCCAGCATAACACTCTTGCCTCTACGAGAAGCTCACGGTTTGTCACACCATGCCGATCTTCTGCGCCCGTCACGCTTCGGGGAACAGCCTTCCGCTTAAACGTCTGCGCCCCACGTTGGATAGTCGATATAGCCGCGTTCGGTGCCGCCGTAGAAGCTCGATGGATCAGCTTCATTCAGCGGTCCGCCGTGTCGCAGGCGCTTTGGCAAATCCGGATTGGCGAGGAACAGGCGTCCGTAGGCCACGGCGTCGGCGCGGTCGCTGGAGACGGCCAGCTCGCCCCGCGCGGCGTCGTATCCGCCATTGACGATGTAGATACCGTTCCACATCGCGCGCATATGGCCGAACAGCTCGGGCAAGCCCTCGCTCGCGGGCACCTGCCCAGGCGAGGCTTCCACCACATGCAAGTAGCCGACACGCAGCGCATTGAGAACATCAACAACATGGGAAAACGTCTCCGTCGGGTTGGCGTCGGCCATATCGTTGAACGTGCCGCCGGGGGAAATGCGCACGCCGACGCGGCTCGGCTCCCAGACGCCAAGCACGGCCTCGACAACTTCGCGGAGAAACCGCACCCGGTTCGAAGCGGCACCGCCGTAGTCGTCCGTGCGCACGTTCGACTTCGACTGAAGAAACTGATCGATCAAGTAGCCGTTGGCGGCGTGGATCTCGACCCCGTCGAAGCCCGCCTCCTTGGCGTTGACCGCCGCCTGACGGTACTCCTCGACGGTCTGGCGAATATCCGCCAGCGTCATCGCCCTCGGTTCGGACACGTCCACAAAACCCGTCGCAACCACCGTCTGGCTCTTGGCCGTGATCGCCGAGGGGGCCAATGGCGACGCGTTGTCCGGAAGCAGGCTGGTATGGGAGATGCGGCCAACATGCCAGAGCTGAAGAAAGATGCGTCCACCCGCATCATGAACCGCCTGCGTAACTTGGCGCCATCCCGCAATGTGCTCGGCCGTATAAATGCCCGGCGTATTGACATAGCCCGTCCCCATCGCGGAGATTTGCGTCGCTTCCGACACGATCAAACCGGCCGATGCGCGCTGGCTGTAGTACGTCGCCGTCCACATTCCCGGCACGCCATCCGGCTGGGCCCGATTACGCGTCAGTGGCGCCATGAAGACGCGGTTCTTCAGTTGCAGATCGCCCAATGCTAGTGGCTCATAAAGGGAATTCATCAGTGGTGCCTCTCGAGGTGAAGTGAAATGTGGAGTTCGCGTGTTCAATCAATCCAGCCGTGGGGCAGCGGGAAAGTCGACCGGGATCTGCGTGGTCGAATGCAGGTAGTTGGTCACGGTCTTGTCGCCGATGGCGACGATGGTGTCCACCAGGTTTTCCTTGGTCCAGCCGGCGGCGAAGAACGCCTCGACCAGGCCGTGATCGACATGGCCGCGGCTTTGCGCGATACCTTTGGTCAAGCGGGCGAGCGCGTCGAGCTTGGCGTCGAAGCTGGCGTGGCCATGGCGGATCTCGATGATTTGCGCATCGGTGAAGCCGTTCATTTTGCCGACCATGGTGTGCGCGGCCAGGCAATATTCGCATTCGTTCACCTGGCTGACGACAAGGTTGACGACCTCGCGCGCCTTGCCGGTGATGCTGCTCTTGGCGCCTTGAAACGCCATGTAGGTGGCGAGGGCATTCTCCGAGTGGGCCAAGGTGGCGAACAGGTTGGGCACCATGCCGAAGCCTTTTTTGAGGTTGTCAAAGATCGCCTGGTTGGCTGGGCTGACTTCTTCGCGGGTGGGAACGTTGATGGTGGTCATGGAAATCTCCTGGTAATGGTTGAGAAACGATGGGTTTGCTTGATCGATGGCTCTACTTTGACTGATTCTCTTTGGTTGATATAGCCCGGTTTTCGCACTATCATTTAGTAACAAATGGAATATATAGGGCGAGTATGGACAAGCTGTCGGCAATGCGAACGTTTGTGAGAGTAGTCGAGTCCGGCAGCTTTTCCGCCGTGGCCGACGAATTCCACGCCACCCAAAGCGCCATCAGCAAGCAGGTGGCCGCCTTGGAAAAGGAGCTGGGGGCGAAGCTGCTCGTCCGGACAACGCGCTCGCTTGCCCTGACCGAAGAAGGCGGCCGCTATTTCGTGCAGGCGCGCAGGTTGGTCGCCGAAATTGCCGAGGCCGAGTCCAGCCTCGTCAACGGCGCGGGGCAGCTGCGCGGCTGGATTCGAGTGGCCGCCTCGGTAGCTTTTGGCCATCGGAAGCTGATGCCCCTGCTGAAGTCCTTCATGGCGGCACACCCCGACGTCAAAATCGACCTGCGGCTGCATGATGGATTCATCGACCTGGTCGAACAGGGGATCGATGTGTCGGTGCGGATCGGCGAGCTGCCGGACAGCGGGCTGATCGCCAAGCGCGTCGGCACATCGGATCGCATGCTGCTCGCCCATCGCGACTACCTGCGGGCCCTTCCCAAGGGCGTTCGCCCTCCCGTCAGTCCGGAAGACCTGCTGGAGCACGAATGCATCGTCTACACGGAGATGGCCAACAGCAATTTATGGGTGTTTACTGCGGGCGCGGGCGCGTCCGAGGCGATAGGAACCGTCAAGAGTATTCGGGTCGAGGGACATATTCAGACCAACAGCAGCGAGGTGCTACGCTCGGCCGTGGCGACGGCCATGGGAATCGGCTACCTGCCCACCTGGCTGCTCGACAGCGAGTTGGCGAACGGTGAAGTTGTGCGACTCATGCCCGATTGGGAGACGCCGCGCACCCCGATTCATCTTGTGAGCCCGCCCGAACGCAAGCATTCGGCCAAGGTGCGGGCGTTGGTGGCGCACCTGTCGGCAGCGCTGACGTGACGACTTTCCGAACTTCTCAGGACAACAAAAAACCCGCTTGTCCGACGGAGGAAGCGGGTTTTCGACTTCTTGATATCTTTTTTACTGCTGTGTTCTGGTGCGCTTGCCGGAATCGAATTTCGCATACCGCCTTTAGGTACAGTACGTATTACATATTGGCATAAAAAAAGTACCGACAAAAGTACCGACAAAATGCAAACTGGAAACAGTAAGATTCCACAATCCCCCCGTGGAACTTGCATCCACAAAAAATCTTTTACCTTTGCGGCCGCTGGGATTCACTGAGAGGGTTCCTAACATCCCGATTGTGAATTGAGACGTATAATTCTCTTACACCTTCCTCGCGCAGGATGCTGAAACGTTAAAGGATGATATGAAAATTTCCGGATTTATTTTTGCGACCTGGCTGTGTGTATCTGGCGTAGCTTACGCTGGAAGCACCAGCCCGCGAGATGTTCAGGCGTTCATCAAAAATGCCGACTTGTGTGTGCACCTGGCCGGGGAATGGGACAGCGATCTTCCAGAGCAGGAGCAAAAAGACCTCAAATTATCGATGGACAAATACTGTGGGGCCGCAAAAAAACAGCTGAATAAACTTTCGATCAAGTATAAGAAAAATGCGGCTGTCCAAAAAACACTATCGCAGTACGACGACTCTGTGAAGCTGTACGGAACGAACCAGTGATTCAATGACCAGTCGTTGACCAGTGTGGCTTGTCACTTGCCCCACCAACAAATTTCTTCACGTTATAGCTTGCTCCAACCACCTTGAGTTGCGCATTCATGCCGGTGCGTGGTGTCGTGTCGATTTGCACCATCGTTCCGTTGGCATCCTTGATGGTGATGGTACCGCTCCAAGTGATACGCATGTCGATCGCCTGCCGTTCATTATGTAACGAGTGCAGCGCTGGCGGCACACCTAAACTATCGATGTTATAGGCGACCGCCATTTCTCTGGCTGCGTTCCTGGACGCCGCCAAGGTAGGATGTACCCATTCTATGTTTACCCCATCCATGGCAGGCGCCAATGCAGGGTCTGCGCCGTTCTTGATCCGCCACGCCCAGTGCATCAAATAAGAGCGCTCGGGCGGTCGGTACGTCGAGGCAGGATGCACTTCGATTCCGGCCGCCTCCATTGCCTCTATGAATGAATCCACAGCAATCCGGAATTCCGGCGTGAGCGCGCTCGTGGCGTGGCTGCCTGGAAAGCGAGGCACCCATTGCGGTCCGCTCAGTTCTTTCGCTACGCTAACAACCGCAGGGGTCTGATTCGATTGTGGCGTGAGCTGCGCTGTTGTCATAGTAAGGAACCTCTATTTTGGCGGTCTGTGGCGAGTCGGAAAATACTTTTTGTGTGTGGCCGTTTTTGTCGGTGACGCCTTTAAATTCGCGGCCATCATCAAGCGTAATTTTGTAAGGCGTGTTGCTCAAGTTATTTCCTGTTGCGTCGTGTTTCACATGGAAAAACAGGTCGTAGTTAGCCGATGCCGATGCCAATATTGCAGCCTCAGCATCTTTTGCTTTGACGCTTGTTACGGATTTTGCGGCAGCGGCAGCTGAGCCGGTGGCGCCGGTGCTGGCACCACCACCGCCCCACTCCACGGTATCGGTAAATTGAGTAGCGATGAGCGTTGCACCACAAGACGTCTTCATGCCGGCGACCGCGACACCTTGGCCGAAAAATGTTGTGGTCATAACCCCTTCTACGATGGGAAAGTTGCCTCGACATTTAGGGCAATGAACCAAATGCCCCTTGTAAGCGATGGGCTGTCCCATACAAATCTCGGAAGGGGAGCCTTCGAGTACCGTGCCTCCATGACTGGTGCGATCGCCCTTTCGAATGATTTCCGGCATAAAGATCTCTCAGTGATATTTTTTGCATCATAGCATGCTTGTCTTTTTTGCACTTTTGCGCACGCGGATATCCACCGTGAACTCGGTGAACGGCAAGCGAACGCACGATTGAGCCAGCGCAAACTCACGGCGGCGGATCGCACTACGGAGGCGGTAGCGATTGCCCGACTAAAGCCTGTTGACGCACTCTGATCGCATCGCCCTGCCGACATTCATCCACGCCGTTTTGCGACGCTGGAACGCATACTTCACGCTAATGTCCGACTATACGCAGAGCACGTCGCGAGGCCGCTTGCGCCTGCGGATTCAACTGGTCGACGCAACACATTGATAGAACCGTTGAGCCGGCGTTTCGTAGTCTAATGTCTTTCTTGGTCGTTCATTCAGGCGATTGGCAACGGCGTCGAGCTGGCCCTGAGAGTAGTTGGATAAATCCAGTCCTTTTGGAAAATACTGCCTCAGCAAGCCATTGGTATTCTCATTTGAACCGCGCTGCCAGGGATTCCTCGGGTCGCAGAAGAACACCTGTATATCGGTCGCCAGCTTGAAACGTTTGTGATCGGCTAGTTCGGAGCCTCGGTCCCATGTGAGCGACTTGTAAAGCGCTTGCGGCAACTTCATCGCATGCTGGATCAAGGCATTGACGACCGTTTCGGTATCCTTGCGCGCCACCTTCACCAACATCACATAGCGCGTCTGTCGCTCTACCAGCGTGATGATCTGGCTGTTATGGCTACCGCACAGAAGATCGCCTTCCCAATGACCAGGCACCGCTCGATCTTCCGCCGCAGCTGGCCGATCGCTAATCGAAATGGCATCCACGATTCGGCCGTGATCCTCGGTCTTTTGAGTGTGGTGGCGGGAACGGCGCATCACACGAGTGCGCCGCAAATGCTCAACCAACTCCTTCTTCAAGGCACCACGAGCTTGGATGTACAAGCTGCGATAGATTGTCTCGTGTGACACTTGCTGCTCCTTGGCGCCTGGGTAGGTGTGCTTGAGCCACCCAGCAATCTGTTCAGGCGCCCATTCCAATTGCAGCTTGTCCGCCACGATACTGGCCAGTGCCGGGTTCTCTACCAGTTTACAGCGCTTAGGGCGTCGTGCCCGATCCCATGCACGCTTATCGGCATAATTGACTCGATAACATGTCTGGTCGCCATTACGTTTGATTTCTCGGCTAATCGTAGATGGGGCTCGGCCGAGAGAAATTGCGATCGCACGAAGCGATACCCCGGCGACCAGAGAGCGCGAGATTTCTTCTCGCTCAGATAGGGTAAGCGCCAACCTTGAGCGACAGCGCTGCGCTGGAGTAATCCCGCCAGTCCGAATAAGGATTCCCTGGATCGCCCCGTGACTTCGGCCGAACAGTTCAGCAATATGCTGCAGAGACTCGCCTTTGCGCCAGCGTTCCCACATCAATGCCTTTTGCTCTTCCGTATAATAGATTCGTGGCTTGCGTTTCATGGCAACACTCCTCCTGCCTAAGCAGTTTAGCGTGTTGCGTCGACCAGTTGAATCCGCACCCCTTTTCAGCCATTCACCCCCCTGGTAGTTGATAAAATGAAGTAAGCCTCGCATCATTTCTGCCGGCCTGCCGGCAGAATATCCATTCAACTGGTAGAGTTAAGGCGCTCCAATTGGCGGTCGAAGCGCGTTACTGAAAGAGCCTCAGATTCCGTTACTTCATCGTGGCTGCAGCCGCAGCGATGATCACCGCAGCCACGTCATCAGGTCGCGACAAGTGCGGGGCATGGCTGGTCGGCAAAGTCACGGTGGTCGCTTGAATCTTCTTGGCCAGGGCACGCTGGAGTTCAGGCTGGAGCAGGTGGTCTTGCTCACTGACGATGTACCAGGAGGGCTTGCTCTTCCAAGCAGCAACGGACACCTTGTCTGCAAAATTCTGTCCCTGGGTCAGATGCTGAGTGGCGGCGATCACCTTGGTCTGCGCCGCCGGGACGTCCTGGGCCAGGTACTTGGTCACGCCCTCTTCTGTGAGAGTAAGGAAACCCTCTTTGTCCGCGGTCAGGTGGTTGAGGCCAGGTGGCGTTGGGTAGTCCTTGTTCAGGTCGGAAATCGACTGGTTCTCGGCGGGGGCGTAGGCCGCAACATAGACCAGTGCCTTCACATTATCCCGTTGCCCTGCTTCGGTAATAACGACTCCCCCATAGGACCAACCAACCAGGACCACCGGGCCGGTTTCCCTATTGAGAACACGACGCGTGGCGGCCACATCGTCAGCCAGCGAAGTCAGGGGGTTCTGGGCGGTCACCACTTTCAACCCCTTGGCCTGGAGGAGCGGAATGACCTTGCTCCAGGTGGAGCCATCCGAGAACGCGCCGTGGACCAGTACAACCGTGGGTTTTTCGGCATTGGCAGCGTCGGTTGGCGCCGCGCCGCCGGCTACTGCAGCGCCGCCCATTGCGGCAGCAAGAATTGCTTTTTTCGCGATATGTTTCACTTTGTTTCCTTCCAAGTTTGTGCCGACCAGAGAGCCAGCGTGTGGTGAAGTGCTATGTCTGCACTATACTTAGGAAACAATCTGGGATAAATTGCCGAATTGAACCAACATAGAAAACAAACAGGCTCCAATGGACAGATTGACTTGCATGCAGATTTTCGTAAAGGCTGTGGAGCGCGGTTCGCTTACCGCCGCCGCCGAGGAGCTCAACATATCCTCCCAATTGGCCGGCAAACAAATGCGAGCCCTGGAACAAAGTCTCGGGATCAAACTGTTGAATCGCACCACACGTCGGCAAAGCCTCACTGATAGTGGCCGGGTGTTTTATGAGAGAGCTAAGAACATCCTGGCCGAAATGGAGGCGGCTGAAGCGCTAATCGCAGAAACGCGGGCGGTACCTCGAGGCCAACTACGGATTAGTGCACCAATTACCTTCGGCAGCCGCGCGCTGGCGCCGGCGATAGCGGAGTTCCTGAGCCAAAATCCAGAGGTATCGGTCGAACTGAGCCTGACGAACCGAACGGTCGATTTGGTAGACGAAGGTTACGATCTGGTGTTCCGAACTGGCGTGCTCCCGGATAGTGGGCTAATGGCCAGAAGGCTCGCTCCACATAGGCTGATGCTTTGCGCCACACCTGCATATCTCGCAGCTCGGGGCGAACCACGCAGCCCAGAAGAACTGCGGCAACATGAATGCCTGGTATTTGCTCATACCTCAATGCGCACCGAGTGGACCTTCAACGGCCCTGATGGGCGCGTGTCCGTGCCGATATCTGGAAGATTCTCGACCGATAGTGGAGAAGCGTTACGAGCAGCGGCAATCGCCAACCAGGGAATTATCCTTCAGCCGCTGGAGCTGTTAAGGGACGAGATCACCGCCGGACGCTTGGTTACCTTACTGCCGAACTACGAACCGATTGCTCGGCCTCTGCATGCTGTATATGCCCCTGATCGGCGCATGACGCCAAAGCTGCGCAGCTTCCTGGACTTCGCTATTCAGAAGTTTGGAGTGGACTTGCACGACAGCCGCAGCACTCAGGTTGCTTCCTGACCCTCAACCTGCGCTGCCTTTCTATATGCGCGAACTGTCGCTTCATGCGTAGCGCCCCATTCCCGCATTGCCGTTATCAGCGGCACCAACGTCAAGCCCAGCGAGGTCAATGAATACTCAACCTTCGGCGGGACTTCCGGATACACCTTCCGATGGATGATCCGATCTGTTACCAGTTCGCGTAGCTGTAACGTAAGCATTCTTTGAGTCACATCCGGTATGAGGCGGCGAAGCTCGTTGAAGCGCCGAGTGCCAGACATCAGGTGAAACAAAATCAGCGATTTCCATTTGCCACCCACGACATCCACTGTGAAGCTACCTGCTCGACCAATAGCAATGCCGCGAGTCCCCATGCTTGCCTATTCATTGAGTCCTTTGTTCATTGTCGGCTATTGGCCGATTGCGGACACATGTTCTAGTGTCGGTCGGCGTCGCCAGGCGGACGGACGGAATATGCTGTTGGCGCGCCGAAGGTTGGGCAAGTCCCGTCACGTCTTCGCCACTCTAAATTCTCTCGGGCCGTTGTGACCTCACCCCACCAATGTGCGCACGTGGAATTCGCCGATTTCTGCCGCATTTAGATCGTCGAGCTAGGTGGGCATAATTGTTTCGCGCACGGTGATTCCCAAGAGAAGGGCCGTATCTCTATGACGATTCGGGAGCCGCGCCTGTAGGGCCAAGAATACTTTGATGGTGGGGGCAGTACTGAGTAGGTCTGCTTTTGCCTGTGCACGCAAGACCGCCTCGTATTTCACGACCTGGTACAACCCGCGTTGGTAGTCGAGATCGTTACCTTCCGACACTATGGACTTCACTTCCACACCGATCCAAACGTCCGGCGACTTAAAGAAGACGTCGATTGAGTCACCTGATCGCAATGGGTACTCGGTAAAGCGTTCGAACTTGGCGTCGGCACCAAAGAGTTCCGGATGGGCCATCACATAGGCCTTCAACGCCTTGTGCTCGTCCGACTCACCGCCTCCCCAGCCACTTGTTGCTTTAGACGCTTCCTCGCCTTCCGGAAGAACGATTGGGTCCATCCCCATCGCCACTAGCACGTCATTCCAGCGTGTCCCGAAACGTAGAATCCTTGCGTACTCGTTCTCGACCTTCGCGAACTTTTCATCTTCGGTCATTGTCGAATATTCAGGCCAGCGCACGCGCACACCGACATCGGGTAACCCAGCGTGCTCGCCAGTCTTAAGGACAACAATTGTGGTCAGGTAAGGGACGTCGATACCTGGCATGGCCGCTTCAATCATTTGCATCGCAGTACCTAGCACACCCCCCATCCCACGTGCAGCCGGCATGTCGTGCTTGTTCAGCCGGTGCACCATGCCCGCGAGGTCTTCATACGTGAGAACTCGCATGACGTCGTCCCGCTGACGGAACACGTGCGCCACTAAGATCGGTATGACCAGCTCCGCGTACTCGTCATTAGACTTGTTCGCGGGCCGAATGATCTCCTTGTCGAACACTGACACAACCTCTACATGTTCGTCGTCGAAGATGACTGGGAATGGACCGGCCGGCGCAACAATCTCAAAGATGACAGGCAGCTCGGTCGCGCGATCATCTTTGGCGGCTGCCTTATCGACGAACCGCGCCTCCAGCTCAAGGCGTTTCATCAGGTCCGCATCCCAGAGAGGTGACACGCGCCTGAGTTCGAGCTGGCGATCAACGTAGAAATACTTAATCTTTTTTCGCCGCATCCCCCGCTGCACTGGCTCCGCTTCGTAGCCAAGCACCCGAGCTCGCGGCCCCGACTTGAAGGCGTCCAAAATATTGTCGTTCGCCTTTCGGCCGCGCTCTATGGCCCCGCCCTGCCAACTGGCGAACTGTCCGCCAAGTTGCACGAATCGGCGTTCCTCCCCGTTTGCGGGATCCATCAGAGACAAGATGTCGTCACTCCAGACCGTGTTGATGAGCAGACGATCCGGCGTGAATGCATTCCAGGGCGTGTCGAGAATAGCATGGCGGTTACTGCGGTGCCATGTATCGATCCCGCAGGTCTTCTCCCAGAAAACATGGGGACTCCGAATGATGCGTTCAGTGGGCATTCTTGTTCACTTTAGTAGACCGCTGTAGTGTCGCCGAGAGGAGCATGGTTGCTGCCTATGCTAGGTCCGCACCTGGCCGGTTGCTGTCACCCCACTGCAAACGGTCAGTAGTGCTCCACAGATGAGCCGCCGTTAGACTTCGCCTCAAGCGCAAGCACTCGTTCACGCAATGCAATCGTAGGCGCTTGTGATAGCAAGACGAGGCCGACAGCAAAGGCGATGAAAGCCCAGAACGACAGCTCGCCTGCGACGTGCTGGCCGACATATACGCCTCCCAGTCCAGTCAAAAATGCTCCGACTGTTTTCATCAGGTTTGACAACATAAACTCTCCAAATTTTCTGGCACGGCGGGCCACCTTTAGCCGGAAATGGCCGGTGGCAGCCCAGTCCAATTCACTGAGCAGCATAACATGTTGCACTTGTGAAAAATTCACCCATTGTCACAGGCTAATTCTGCAAAGAGTCAAAGGCGATCCCCCTACCCTAGCGGCCGAGATAGACGGCAGTGATTTGCTCTCGACCATGGCCCATTTCTTCAGACAGTAACAATCTCGCCGAGAGATCTCGCTCCCGCTGCTCGGGACTTAGCTGAGATGAGCGGGGGCCACCGCGCGCTGGGCAATGCCAGCCGGTGAGCTGGTGGTAGCGTAACTGCGCATAATGATGGCGTAGACCATGCACCCCGTGAATGCCCGCCTTGTCGCACTGAGCGCGGAAGCGTTGCAGCTGATCGCGATACTGCAAGTGCCTGGGAATAAGGCTGCCGCCAGCGGTGAGCCGCCTGGCTTCGTTGAGAACTTCGCGCTGCTCGGGCGTGCGGATGGCGGTCTCACGATATTTTCCTCCCTTGGTCCATGAGTCTTTGAGCCTTAGTCGATCGCCGCCATCGGCCCAAGCTGGAACAATCTTGATGCTCTCTTCGCGCCTCAATCCAAACGCGGATTGCAGACATAAGGACATCGCCGTGTAAGCATCCGTGATCTTCGCCAGACGCGCATCATCAAGCACCTTGGCCTTGGAGATGTTGGTGACAAAGGTGCGCTTATCGATGTCGTAGCTGCCGTTGTCACGCGCGATGATGTTGTCCTTGCCGATCTTCTGCGCCCACCAGCGCATGGCGCTCATACGGTTCTTCATCGTGCCGGCGCTGACGCCATCGGCCTTCCATTGCTGCACCAGCGCGTCCACGTGCTTGGGGCGCAGACTGTCAGCATTCATATGGCGATATCCGAGATCGTGCAGCTGGTTAGCGACGTGCGAGAGTATCCGTGCGCGGTCGGCCTGCGTGGCATAGCTGCCATCGCGATTGCGGTCGCACAGCTGCTTGAGTTGATAGTTCAAGTCGCGCATCGCATGCTCCTCAAATCAAACTTGGTGTGATCGAGTCAGGTAAGTGTTTCTGGCCTCCGTGCTTGCCGCAGCAAGGACGGTTTGTAAAGGCCTCGGGACACCACTCCCGTGTATGCGGTGTGTTCACTGCTTGCCCGCGCCGCATGCGCGTGTGGCGCCGCGATCCGCTCCTTGTAGAAGCCTGATCGCGGTGGGACCAGTTACCCAGGGTCCATGGGGTGTGCCTCGCACACGTTGTCGGCCCACAAGGGGCATAGTTGGCAAGCAGCGTTCTGCTGCGCTGATAGCGGTAGATCCGCCGTCACTAGCCTGCGTCACTGAGAAAACAGCGGTGGAGCCCATATAGCGCTTGGTTGCTAGCGCGTCGTCACTGGCAGCAGGCCGCCAGTAACGACGCGCGGTTTGCGCCGCGGACTATGGCGGCGTATCGACATGCACGCAGCGGCAGATCGCCGCGTGAAGTGGTGACAGTGCGCGAAGGCGCACAATGTGACGCGCATCGCCCTCAGTGGAAGGATGCGCAATAAGGATGCAGCCAGTCCTGGCTGATCGCGGGTTCGCTCACAGGCGAGTCCAATCTAGATGTACTGACTAAGGGCGCGTGACGAGCGCTACGCCTGGCGCAATGCCAGGTTGCGAAGGGCGATCCTTCGCGTCGAAAAATATATTGTCCTCCACCTGGCATAACGCCGGCATCACCGACATAAAATTCTCGCCGATTTATTTGTCTAACGCTGATGGGGAATGGCCCGCGATAAACGCCCTGATTTCGGTTGGCGCTTGCGCGGACAACGGTACATCTTATCGTACTGCGACAACCACCACTGGAGGACAACATGAGAACCTACGACAGTCTCCCCGATACCATTCGCTTGATTCGACTGAAGGAAGTATTGCGGATATGCGGCATGTCCCGAAGCACGCTGTACAACAACATCAAGGAGCGCCAGTTCCCCGAGCCGATCAGGATCTCAGCGCGCTCCGTAGCCTGGCTCCAAAGCGAGGTGCAGGAATGGGTCGAACTCAAGGTCAAGCTGCGCACCGTGAAGCAACGTCAGTCGCCCCAGCTGCGGTGATCATCGCCATCACGCAACCTGTCCAGGTAATCGGCCCAGCGCTGCATCATCTCGCGCCGGGCCTGCAGGTGCTTGGTGCGGTTGTAGGCGCGCCCGTTCGGATCTTTCACGGCATGCGCCAGTTGGTGCTCGATCAGGTCGACACGCTCCCCTAACACTTCATCCAGCATCGTGCGGGCCATCGCGCGGAATCCGTGGCCCGTCATCTGCTCCTTGCTGTAGCCAAGGCCGCGCAGTGCCGCGTTGACCGTGTTCTCGCTCATGCACTCGTTGGCGGTGCGCAGACTGGGGAAGACGTAGCGGCCATCTCCCGTTACCGGATACAGCTTGCGCAGGATCGCCACGGCCTGCCGCGCCAAAGGGACGATGTGCTCGATGTGCATTTTCATCCTTATGGCCGGGATGCGCCACTCCGCGCCATCCAGATCGATTTCCGCCCATTCTGCGGCCCGCAACTCCCCCGGACGTACAAACAGCAGCGGCGCCAGTTTCAACGCCGCCTTGGCCACCGGATAGCCGTCGTAGCCGTGGATCGCCCGCATCAGTGCCGCCACGTCCTTCGGCTCCGTCAGCGCCGCGTGGTGGGAACGCGGGATCACCGCCAGCGCGCCGCGCAGATCAGCCGTCACGTCCCGTTGCACGAGATCGAGCGCGACTGCGTATCGAAAGATCTGTCCGCACATCTGCTTGATGCGGTGGGCAGAGTCATAGGCTTCTCGGGCCTCCACTTTCTGCGCCACGGCCAATACGTCGCGTGGCTTGATCGCGGAAATCGGCCGCTTGCCTATGAGAGGAAACACATCGTGCTGCAGCCAGGCCAGCACCTTGTCCTGGGTGCTGGCGGAGCGCATCTTGGCCTGCATCGCCAGCCACTTGAGCGCGACCGATTCAAAGGTGTGGCTGGCGGCGATCAGCTTCGCCTCGCGCTCCTCGCGCCTGGCTTCCGCCGGATCGATGCCATCGGCCAGCAGCACGCGCGCGTCGTCGCGCCGCTTGCGCGCCTTGACGAGGGCAACCTCGGGATAGGTGCCCAGCGCCATCGTCTTGCGCTTGTTGAGGTATCGATAGTCCAGGCGCCAGTACTTGCCCTGCGGTTTGACGTGAATGTAGAGTCCTCCGCCGTCGTAGTGCTTGTCTCCGCCCTGCTTGCTTGCCTTGGCGAATCGAACAAAGGTGTCGGTGAGCGCCATGGGAGCCTCCCTCTGTCGGTATACGAAATCGAGCTCAGCAACGAGATACCGACAAAATTGACGGTATACGCCCTTGATTTTATGTTAACTCCCCGGATTTTCAAGGACAACAAAAAACCCGCTTCTCCTATGGAGGAAGCGGGTTTTTCGACTTCTTGATACTTTTTACTGCTGTGTTCTGGTGCCGCTTGCCGGAATCGAACTGGCGACCTTTTCATTACGAATGAACTGCTCTACCAACTGAGCTAAAGCGGCGAAGTCGCACATTCTAACAAATATTTCTTGCTACACGCTAGTCCCTGCACGATAAATTTTAGCCATGCTGCAAAAATATCATTGCTTTGTGCGGTTTTGAAGCTTCTCAGCCCGCGTGGTAGCCCGTCACCACCGCCACTTCGTCCCGCGAACCCAGGAACACCGGCACGCGCTGGTGCAGCTTGTGCGGCTGGATCTCCATGATGCGGTTCTGGCCGTCGGTGGCCGCGCCGCCCGCCTGTTCGACGATGAAGGCCATCGGATTCGCCTCATACATCAAACGCAGCTTGCCTGGCATCGACGTGTCGCGCGTGTCGGCCGGATACATGAAGATGCCGCCGCGGTTCAGGATGCGGTGCACGTCGGCCACCATCGAGGCGATCCAGCGCATGTTGAAGTTGGTGCCGCGCGGACCGGTCTCGCCGGCCAGCAGTTCGCTGACGTAGCGCTGCACCGGCGCGTGCCAGTGGCGCTGGTTCGACATGTTGATCGCGAATTCCTTGGTCTTGGCCGGGATCTGCATGTTGCGCTGCGTGAGCACCCACGAACCCATCTCACGGTCCAGCGTGAAGCAGTTGACGCCGTTGCCGGTGGTGAGCACCAGCATGGTCTGCGGGCCGTACACGGCGTAGCCCGCAGCCACTTGCTTGGTGCCGGCCTGCATGAAGTCGGCCTCGGTCGGCTGGCCCATGCCTTCCGGCGCCTTCAGCACCGAGAAGATGGTGCCGATGGAGACGTTGACGTCGATGTTCGAGGAGCCGTCCAGTGGGTCGAACAGCAGCATGTATTCGCCTTTTGGATAGCGGTTCGGGATCGGGTGGATCGATTCCATCTCTTCCGACGCCATCGCCGCCAGGTGGCCGCCCCATTCGTTCGCTTCCAGCAGGATTTCGTTGGAGATGATGTCCAGCTTTTTCTGCACTTCGCCCTGGATGTTTTCGGTGTCGGCGGTGCCGAGCACTTCACCCAGCGCGCCTTTGCCTACCGAGTGGCTGATGGTTTTGCAGGCGCGTGCGACCACTTCGATCAGCAGGCGCAGTTCGGCCGGGATCGAGTTGTTCTGGCGCTGTTCTTCCACCAGGTATTGTGTAAGGCTGATGCGTTTCATGGTTTCCCTTGCGTTGAATATAAATCGTATAAATCGTTATGCTTAATTGGCCAGCGCCTTGGTGACCACTTCCAGCACGTCGTTCGACAGCTTGGCGCGGCCGGCGACTTTTTCCAGTGCCTTTTTCATCTTGGCCTGAAGCGCCGGGGCGTATCGGCGCCAGCGGTCCATGCCGCGCGCCAGGCGCGCCGCCACCTGCGGGTTGATCGCGTCGAGCTTGATGACGAATTCGGCCCAGAACTCATAGGCGCTGCCGTCCGCCGCGTGGAACTGCGACGGGTTGGCGCTGGTGAAGTTGAAGATCAAACTGCGCGCGCGGTTCGGGTTCTTCAGCGTGAAGGCCGGATGCTGCATCAGCTTGCGCACGGCGGCCACATTGGTGGTCGGCGCGGCGGCCTGCATGGCGAACCATTTGTCGATCACCAGCGCCTCGTGTTCGAAGTCCTGGTAGAAGGCCTTCAGGTACGGGCCCGCTTCGGCGCCGCTGTGGATCATCGAGACCAGCGCGGCGGAGCGGTCGGTCATGTTGCCGGCCTTTTCGAACTGCTGCTGCGCGAGCTTCAGTTCCGCCATGTCCGGCGCCACCATCAGGTAGGACAGGCACAGGTTCTTCAGCGCGCGCTTGCCGGCCGACAGGGCGTCCGGGCTGTAGGCGCCGGGCGTCTGGTTGGCGTGGTATTGCGCCAGCAGCTCGCTCTTCAGCGCAGCGCCGATGGTGCGGCGCATGAACTGGCGCGCCACGTGGATGGCTTGCGGGTCGACCACGTCCATCTGCTCGGCGATGATGATTTCCGACGGCAGGATCAGCGCCAGTTCGCGGAAGGCCGGGTCCAGCGTGTCGTCGGTCAGCACGGCGCGCTGGGCGTCGATGAAGGTGGCGTCCAGTTTCAGGCCGGCGTCGCTGCCGCCGGCGGCCGCCACTTGCGCGGTCAGCTTCAGCAGGCGCTCCATCGCCAGCCGCTGGCCCGCTTCCCAGCGGTTGACCGGGTCGCTGTCGTGGCTGAACAGGTGCAGCAGCTCGTCGTCGGTGTAGTCGTATTCGAGGATCACCGGCGCCGAGAAGTCGCGCAGGATCGATGGCGTGGGCCGCTCGTCGACGTGGCGGAAGCGGAAGATCTGCTCCTGCTCGGTCAGCTCCAGCACCACGGTGGTGGCGCCCTTGGCGTGCTTGCCGCCTTCCAGCGTCAGCGGCAGGTCCTTGCCGTTGGCGCTCAGCAGGCCGACCGCCACCGGGATGTGGAAGGGCAGCTTGTCGGCCTGGCCGGCGGAGGCCGGGCAGCGCTGGCTGAGGATGATGTCGAAGTTGCGCTTGACGGCGTCGTAGCGCGTGCGCGCGGTGACGATGGGCGTGCCGGCCTGCGAGTACCAGCGCTCGAACTGGCGCAGGTCGCGGCCATTGGCGTCGGCCATGGCGGCGCGGAAGTCGTCGCATTCGACGGCCTGGCCGTCGTGGCGCTTGAAGTACAGGTCCATGCCTTTGCGGAAGCCGTCGCGGCCCACCAGGGTCTGGTACATGCGCACCACTTCGGCGCCCTTTTCATACACGGTGACGGTGTAGAAGTTGTTGATCTCGACGAAGGAGTCGGGCCGCACCGGGTGCGACATCGGGCCGGCGTCCTCCGGGAACTGGGCCTGGCGCAAGGTGCGCACCTGGTCGATGCGGGTGACGGCGCGGCCGCTGTCGGTGCCGATCATGTCGGCGCTGAACTCCTGGTCGCGGAACACGGTCAGGCCTTCCTTCAGCGACAGCTGGAACCAGTCGCGGCAGGTCACGCGGTTGCCGGTCCAGTTGTGGAAGTATTCGTGGCCGACCACGGCTTCGATGCCGGCGTAGTCGATGTCGGTCGCCACGCGCGGGTTGGCCAGCACGAACTTGGTGTTGAAGATGTTCAGGCCCTTGTTCTCCATCGCGCCCATGTTGAAGTCGCCCACGGCGACGATCATGAAGCGGTCCAGGTCCAGCTCCAGGCCGAAGCGTTCCTCGTCCCAGCGGATCGAGTTCTTCAGCGACTGCATGGCGTAGTCGGTCTTGTCGAGGTTGCCCTCTTCCACCCACACCTGCAGCAGCACCTCGCGGCCCGATTGCAGCGTGTATTTCTCTTCCTGGCAGACCAGGCGCGCGGCCACCAGCGCGAACAGGTAGGACGGCTTCTTGAACGGGTCTTCCCACTTGGCGTAGTGGCGGCCATCGCCCAGCTCACCCTCCTCGATCAGGTTACCGTTCGACAGCAGCACCGGATAGGCGGCCTTGTCGGCGCGCAGCATCACGGTGTACTTGGCCATCACGTCCGGGCGGTCCGGGAAATAGGTGATGCGGCGGAAGCCTTCGGCCTCGCACTGGGTGAAGAAATTGCCGTTCGAGACGTACAGGCCGGACAGGCTGGTGTTCTGCACCGGCGCGCACAGCGTTTCGATTTCCAGCACCGCCTTGGCCGGGGCCTTGCGGATGGTCAGCGTGCTGCCGTTCAGATGGTATTCCGTCGGCGCCAGCGTCTTGCCGTTCAGGCGCAGCGCCACCAGTTCGATCTCCTCGCCGTGCAGCACGATGTCCCGGCTCTTGCTGGCCGGGTTCTGCCGCATGGTGATGCGGTTGGCCACCACGGTGCGGTCGGGATCGAGGTCGAAACCGAGTTCAACGGTATCAACCAGGTAGGCGGGAGGGGTGTAATCTTTGCGGAATATCGTCTGTGGACTGCTGTCTGTGCGCATTGGAGGACTCTGGTGACGTAAGCAAAAGCCTATTTTACCAATACCAGCCGCCGGAGGACGGGCGAATTGCCCGAGCCGGCCCGGATCGGTGGCGGATAAGTTGCTGGTTTCCACCTCGCCGTAACATTCTGTAATAATCATGCAAGGGCGGAGCCGCCGTCGTAAACTTGGATTTGTAAAATACCGTCTGTAACCGAGAGGGCAATATCATGAAATATCTCGCCTTGCTGGCCACCGCAGCGATCATGCTGCTGAGCGGCTGCGCCACCACCATCCATAGCGACGTCACGGCATTCAATGCCTGGCCGGCCGACCTGCAGGACAAATCCTATGCGTTCGAAGCCCCGCAGGGCGCGGACGACACGCTGGAATACCGCAATTATCAAGTGCTTGTGAGCAACGAACTGGGCAAGCTGGGCTTCCATCAGGCGGCCGCCAACCAGCAGCCGAAGTTGCTCGTCGGCATGAAATTCAGCACCATCGACCATCCGGTGCGGGTGCTGGAGGCGGATGATCCGTTCATGGGGCCGTACTGGGGGCCGGGCTACGGCCGTTACGGCTGGGGGTATTCGCGCTGGGGTTATCGTCCGTACTTCTACGATCCGTTCCGCTTCTACGGCGGTCCGATGATGGTGGAAGAGCGCATCAAGCATGAGTATCAGCGCCAGCTGCGCGTGACCATCAACACCATCGACGGCCGCAAGCTGTACGACGTGACGGTGCAGAACACCAGCCGCGTGCAGGCCACGCCGCATGTGATGCCGGCGCTGGTGCAAAGCGCCTTCACCGGCTTCCCCGGCGTGAACGGCGTGCCGCGCAAGGTTGACCTGACCATCGATCCGAAGACTGAAACGGTCGACGCTACGCCGCCCAAGGCCGGCTAACGGGCCGGAACTTTACGGCAGCAGGATCGAGGAGCCGGTGGTCTTGCGGCCTTCCAGTTCGGTATGGGCCTGCGCCACATCCGCCAGGGCGTAGCGCTGGCGGACCTCGATCTTCACCTCGCCGCTGCCGACCACGCCGAACAGCGACTTGGCCGCCGCTTCCAGTTCCTCCCGGTTGGACAGGTAGGCCATCATCGACGGCCGCGTGATGAACAGCGAGCCGCGATTGGCCAGCTCGGTCAAGCTGAACGGCGGCACCGGACCCGACGCATTGCCGAAGCTGACCATCGTGCCCAGCGGCCGCAAGCAGTCCAGCGAGCCGATGAAGGTGTCCTTGCCGATCGAGTCGTACACCGCCGTCACGCCCTTGCCGCCGGTGATCTCCTTCACCCGCTCGGTGAAGTTTTCCTTGTTGTAGTTGATGACGTGGTGCGCGCCGTGCTCGGTGGCCAGCGCCGCCTTCTCCTCCGAGCCCACCGTGCCGATCAGGGTCACGCCCATCACCTTGGCCCACTGGCAGGCGATCAGCCCGACGCCGCCGGCCGCCGCGTGGAACAGGATGGTGTCGCCGGCCTTCAGCGGCACCGTGCGGTGGAACAGGTACTGCACCGTCAACCCTTGCAGCATCATCGCGGCCGCCGTGTCGAAGCCGATTTTCTCCGGCAGCACCAGCAGCTGCGCGGCCGGCATGTTGCGCGCCTGCGCGTAGGAGCCGATCGGCCGGCCCGCGTAGGCCACGCGGTCGCCCACCTGCACCTCGGTCACGCCCTCGCCCACCGCCTCCACCACGCCCGCGCCCTCCATGCCCAGGCCGGCCGGCAGCGGCTGCGGATACAGGCCGGTGCGGTGGTACACGTCGATGAAGTTCAGGCCGATCGCCTCATGGCGCACCCGCGCTTCGCCGGGGCCGGGCGGGCCCAGCTCCACGTCCACCAGTTCCATTACCTCCGGGCCGCCGAAGCGGTTGATGCGGATTGCCTTGGTCATGTGTACCTCCGTTGTGCTTGATGCGAAAAGTGTAGCGCCGGTCAGGCCGTGGCGGCGCGCAGCTGCAGCTGCGACAGCACCAGGTGGGCCGACGAGACGTTGGTGGCGCACGGCGTGTTGTGCACGTCGCAGGCGCGCACCAGCGCGTTGATGTCCGGTTCGTGCGGCTGCGGCGTCATTGGGTCGCGCAGGAAGATCACGCAGTCGATCTCGCCCTCGACCAGCATGGAGCCGATCTGCAAGTCGCCGCCGAACGGGCCTGAATGCTTGCGGTCCACGGTCAGTCCCAGCTCGTTGATCAGGCGGCCGCCGGTGGTGCCGGTCGCGGTCAGCGTGCAGGTGGCCAGGAAGTCCTTGTACTCGGCGGCCAGGGCGATCATGTCGTCTTTTTTCTTGTCGTGGGCAATCAGGGCAATGCGGGTTTTCATGTCTTGGTCCTATTTTTTTGACAGCAGATAAATCCCGGCCAGCACCAGCACGGTGCCTCCCAATTGCCAGGAGGTGACAGGCTCGCCCAGCAGCAGCGCGCCCAGGAACAGCGTTGAAACGGGGCCGATCATACCAGCCTGCGAGGCGGTGCCGGCGCCGATGCGCTCGACGGCGGCCATGGTCATGAACACCGGCATCACGGTGCACAGGATGCCGTTGACCAGCGACAGGCCATACACCGGCAGCGGCTGCAGCAGTCCGGACGCTGGCCGCAGCAGGAAGAACTGGCCGATGCAGGCGGCGCTGGAGACGCACATCGCATACGACACCAGCCGCAGCGCGCCGAGCCGGCGCACCATCTCGCCCGACAGCAGCAGGTAGATCGAATACGCGGCGGCCGAGCCGGTGACCAGCAAGGCGCCCAGCACCACGTTCTGGCTGCCGCTGTTGAGGTCATGCAGGAAGACGAACACGATGCCGCAGTAGGAGATCAGCAGCGCCAGCCACTGCTTGCGGCTGATGTGCTGCTTGAGCAGCGTGGAGGAGATCAGCAACACGAAGGTCGGCGTCAGGAACAGGATCAGCCGTTCGAGGCCGACCGAGATGTATTGCAGGCCGAGGAAGTCGAGGAAACTGGAGAGGTAGTAGCCGACCAGCCCGAGGCCGACCAGGCGCCAGCGGTCGTTGCTGGTGAGGGGCGCCTCGGCGCGCATCTTCCACAGCGCGATGGCGGCGAACACCGGCAGCGAGAAGATCATGCGGAAGGCGATCAGCGTGACGGCGTCGATGTGATAGCGGTAAAGCAGCTTGGCCACCACCGCCTTGGTCGAAAACAGAACCGCCCCGCCGATGGCGATACCCAAGCCGCCCAGATAAGCGGCGCGCGCCGGCGCGCTGTCCGTGATGCTTTTTTCCATACCGGAATTGTACGGGCAAACGGACAGCGCCGCTGGCGGCGCCTTGTTTTACGCTTAGCTGATCGCCACGGCAGCCGAGCCGGCGGTTACGGTGGCGGTAGTCACGCGGGCCACTACGCTGGCCGGCGCGCTGGCGCCCACCAGTTTGTTGACCTGCTTGAACTGCGCGACCATCTTGCCCGGCGTGAGCGTGACCACCGTGAACCCTTGCGCATCGGTGTTCAGGTGCTTGATCCACGGGTTGTTGCCCAGGCCGGACAGCTGCTGCGCCAGCGCCAGCAGCGAGACGCTGAAGTCGCTGTTGGCTTGCAGGCCGGCCAGCACCGCGCCGGTGGTCGCGTCCAGCTGCGCTTCCGGCAAACCCTTGGCGGCCAACGCGCCGCGCACCTGCACGCGGACCTGCTCCGCCAAACTGGCCACGGTCGGCGCGGCCTTGCCCATTGTGTAGTCCAGCAGGTCGATCGAGATGTTCAACGTGCCCAGGCCCGTGACCGGGATCGCCAGCGGGTAAGCCACCAGCGTGGCGATGTCGCCCAGCGCCGACGCCGCGTCGCGCAGGTAGCTGAAGAACGAATCCGAACTGATACCGGCCGACACCAGGTCCACCATCACCGGCGTGCCGCCGCCGGTGGCGTCGAAATCGTCGCTGACGGTGCCGGCGAAGAAGGCGTGGATGTCGCCGGTGATCGCCACCACGTTGCCGATGCTGTTGGTCTTCAAATGCGCCATCAGCGCCTTGCGCTCGCTGTTGTAGCCGTCCCACTGGTCGCAGTTGAGCAGGAAGCGCGTGAAGAACGGCGCCAGCTGCGCCTTCTTGCCCGACGCCGCCACGAACGGCGAGTCGATCTTCTTGGCCTGGATGTCCGGCTTGATGTAGCCGAAGGCGATGGTCTGCGCGCCGGCGCCAGCCAGCGCGGCCGGCGTCCCGGCGACGATGCCGCTGGCGGCGACGTAGACGCGCGAATACGCGGCCACCGCGATGGTGGCCTGCGCCACCGTCAGGCCGGCCTTGACGCCCGCGCCCACCTGCGTCTCCGGCGTGCTGCCGGGGGTGGCGTAGGCCTGCAGGATCGCGCCGGCGCCAGCTTGCGCCACGGCCGCCGCAGCGCCCGCGGTGGCCGCCGCGACGATCGCGGAAGCCAGCGGGAAGTTGCCGCTCACCGCCGCCGCCGTGCTGCCGATCGAGGCCGCGATGGTCGGCACCGCGTTCAGCGCCAGCAGGGTGGCGATGGCGTCCACGCCGTTCAGGCCCATGCGCAGCAGCGACACTTCATTGCCCCACAATTTCCAGGTCGCGGTGGCGGCCTTCATCTTGTCCATCCACCACTGGCGCTGCGTGGTACCCAGCATGGTCACGGTGGCCAGCGGCTCCAGGCCGATGGTGGTGGCGCCGGCCATCTTCTGCGCCTCGACCGTGTTGAACAAATCCTGCGGCACCAGGTAGCGCGAGCCGATGCGGCCCAGCGCCTGGCCGGTGGCCGGGTTGATCGACGATTCCGGAATCACGTGGTCGGCGCGGTACAGGCGCTCGTCGGTCATCACCAGCTGCATCAGCTTACCGAACTGGAAGTCGCGGTAGATCTTGATGTTCTGGAAGCCGGTGCTGGCCGTGTCGAAATCGACGTCGGCCGGCATGTATTCGAACCACGCCTGGTTGGCGTTGCGGCGGCGGCCAGCCTGGTGCAGGTCCGAGCCGTCGGCGTTGAAGCTGCCGTCGTAGGTCTGCGCATCCTGCCAGGCGTCGTCCGAGAACTCGTGGTCGTCCCAGATGGCGATGAAGGCGAAGCGCTCGTGCAGCGCCTGCAGACGGCTGTCGGTGCGGTACTTCTTGTACAGGTAGCGGTAGTCGGCCAGCGTGGTGGCGTACTTGGCGCCGGAGGTGCCGCTCTTGAAGGCGCCGTCCGGTAGCACGAGCGCGTCGTGGCGCGATTCGACCGCGCCAAGCTGGAAGGAGTCGCCCACCGTCTCGTAGATGTAGTCGCCCAGGTGGACGATGAAGTCCAGGTTCTCGCCCGCGATGCTGCTCATCGCGCCCCAGTGGTTGACGCTCCAGTCCTGGCAGGTCATGTAGGCGAACTGCAGCTGCGAGACGTCGGCCTCGGCGGCCGGCGCGGTCTTGAAGCGGCCCACGTTGGAGCGGCTGTCGCCGGCGATGAACTGGTAGTAGTAGGTGGTGCCGGCCGTCAGGCCGGTCAGCTTGTGGCGCACGGTGTTGTCGTACTTGACCTGCAGCGGCAGGGTCACGTCGGCCACGGTGGCGCCGCTCAGGGCCACGGCGCCGCCCAGCGAGCTGCTATTATCCACGGCGGTCACAACCAGGCGGATGGCGGAATCGCTGCCGGTGGCGGCGGCGACATTGTCGGCCGATGCCGGCACGGCGCGGGTCCACAGCATGATGCTGTCGGCGCGCGGATCGCCGGAGGCCACGCTTTGCGGGAATTTCCACGCGCCGCTGGCCGGTGGCAAATCGCTGCCGGGCGCCGCGCTGCTGCCGCCGCAAGCGCTCAGGCCTGCGCCCGAGGCCACCGATACCGTCACAAAACTGCCGAACTTCAGAAACTGCCGCCGATCCATGTGCACTCCGTATTGTAGTTATGTAAAAGGAAAATCGTAGCAGGAGGATATGACAGCTTCCCTACAAAAAGTGGAGGCCTGCCTCTAGAGCCGACAACGTGTTACCGTCTTGACTTATTTTTATTGCCAGCCCGCGACATGAAACAACTGATTCCCGCACCACTGCTTGCCAAGGCAGACAAAATCCTGGTCGTCACCCACATGGCGATCGGCGACTTCACCTACATGCAAATGTGCTTTCGCGCGCTCAAGCAGGCCCACCCCCACCTGCAGATCCACCTGTGGGTCGACGAGCGCCGGCGCTCGGACAACCCCGAGGACTGGCCGCACCTGAAGAACTACTCGCTGTACGACTGGCTCACCGCCAGCCCCTACATCGACCAGACCTACACCCAGAACTACAGCCCCGCGCTGCACGCGCAATCGATCGCCAAGGCGCAGCGCGAGGAGTGTCCGATCGTGGTCTCGCTGACCCACATGGCCTGCCATCGCTACGCGCGCCTGACGCGCGAGATCAGCCCGCGCGGCTTCATCGTCGGCCTGAAGAAGCAGAAGTACCGCTTCTTCGAGCTGTCCAAGAAGCTCAGCATCCTGAAGTTCAACGCCACCATGCCGCTGTACGAGTCGCAGGAGCGCGACGTGCCGCATGTGAGCGACATCTACGCGCAATGGTTCCAGACCGCCTTCGGCATCGACATCCCCAAGCCGGACCGCTACCCGACCATCCAGATCCCGGACCAGTGGATGCGTTATGCGCGCGATCAATTCGCCGCCTGGGGCCTGCCGCCGCAGGTGGTCTTCATCAACGCCTACTCCAAGGGCGAGGAGCGCTGCTGGCCGCTGGAGCGCGCCTTCGAGCTGATCAAGGAAATGCGCGCCCAGCCCAAGTGGCGCGAAGCTGGCTTTATTGTCAACGTTGTGCCGGAAGACATGCAGAACGCCCAGGCGCTGTACGACCGCCTGGCGCTGCCCGACACCCACCTGTTCTCGGCGGTGGACAACTTCTTCCAGCTGCCGGCCGTGCTCAGCCTGTGCAGCCTGATCATCACGGTGGAAACGGCGGTCATGCACCTGGCGAACGCGGTGCACGTGCCGGTGATCGCCCTGATGCGCCAAAACAACCCGGAATGGGTGCCGATCGACCAGGAAAACAGCGCCGTCATCCTGGTCAAGGAAATGGACGCGTGGGTAACGAAAATCGAGCTGCCAGAGGTGATGGAAAAGGTTTTGAGCTGGCCCCTATGCTAGAATACCGCCCTCACCGCACACCAATGACTTACCGCCGAAGGAAGACCGAACATGGCTGGACACAGCAAATGGGCCAATATCAAGCACAAAAAAGCAGCGACCGACGCTAAACGTGGCAAGATCTGGACCCGTCTCATCAAGGAAATCACCGTGGCTGCGCGCATGGGCGGCGGCGACCTGAATTCGAACCCGCGCCTGCGCCTGGCCGTGGACAAGGCGGCCGACGCCAATATGCCGAAGGATAACGTGCAACGCGCGATCACCCGCGGCACCGGCGGCGAAGACGGCGCGGCCTACGAAGAGGTTCGCTACGAAGGTTACGGCGTGGGCGGCGCGGCCGTCATCGTCGACTGCATGACCGACAACCGCGTGCGTACCGTGGCTGAGGTGCGTAACGCCTTCAACAAAAACGGCGGCAACATGGGCAACGAAGGCTCGGTGGCCTTCATGTTCAAACATTGCGGCCAGTTCCTGTTCGCGCCCGGCACCAACGAGGACGCGCTGATGGAAGTGGCGCTGGAAGCCGGCGCCGAAGACGTGGTGGCCGACGAGGAAGGCGGCTTCGAAGTGCTGTGCAATCCGCACGACTTCGCGACCGTCAAGGATGCGCTGGAAGCCGCCGGCTTCAAGGCCGAAGTGGCCGAGATCATCATGAAGCCGGACACCGAGACCGTCTTCACCGGCGAGAACGCCGTCAAGATGCAAAAACTGCTGGACGCGCTGGAAGCACTGGACGATGTCCAGGAAGTCTATTCCAACACGCTGATCGAAGACTGAGGATTTATGAAAATATTGGTAGTCGGCTCCGGCGGCCGTGAACATGCGCTGGCCTGGAAATTGGCGCAATCGGAGCGCATCCAGATGGTCTACGTCGCCCCCGGCAACGGCGGTACCGCGCGCGATCCGCGCCTGGTCAACGTCAACATCACGGACCTGCACGAACTGGCGACCTTCGTCGAACAGGAGCACATCGGCCTGACCGTGGTCGGCCCGGAGACTCCGCTGGCCGGCGGCATCGTCAACCTGTTCCGCGCGCGCGGCCTGAAGGTGTTCGGCCCGACCAAGGAAGCGGCCCAGCTGGAGTCGTCGAAGGACTTCGCCAAGGCCTTCATGCAGCGCCACGGCATCCCGACCGCCAAGTACCAGACCTTCTCGGACGTGGCGCAAGCGCACGCCTATATCGACGCCAACGGCGCACCGATCGTCATCAAGGCCGACGGCCTGGCCGCCGGCAAAGGCGTGGTGGTGGCGATGTCGCTGGAAGAAGCACACCGCGCGGTGGACGACATGCTGGCCGATAACCGCTTCGGCGACGCCGGCGCGCGCATCGTCATCGAGGAATTCCTGGCCGGCGAAGAGGCGAGCTTCATCGTCATGTGCGACGGCAAAAACATCCTGCCGCTGGCCACCAGCCAGGATCACAAGCGCCTCAAGGACAACGACGAAGGCCCGAACACCGGCGGCATGGGCGCCTACTCCCCTGCCCCGATCGTCACGCCGGCCATGCACGCCCGCGTGATGCGCGAGATCATCAACCCGACCATCGCCGGCATGGCGAAGGACGGCATCGTCTTCACCGGCTTCCTGTACGCCGGCCTGATGATCGACGCCCAGGGCAATCCGCGCACGCTGGAATTCAACTGCCGCATGGGCGATCCTGAAACGCAACCGATCATGTCGCGCCTGAAGACCGACCTGGTGACGGTGATGGAACACGCCGTCCACGGCACGCTGGACCAGGTCGAGCTGGAATGGGACCGCCGCACCGCCGTTGGCGTGGTGCTGGCAGCCGCCGGCTACCCGGACGCGCCGCTGAAGGGCGCCGTCATCGACGGCATCCCGGCCGAGACGCCGGAAGCGGTGACCTTCCACGCCGGCACCGCCGAAGTGGGCGGCCATCTGCAGGTGACCGGCGGCCGCGTGCTGTGCGTGGTCGGCCTGGGCGACAGCGTCAAGCTGGCGCAGAAGCAGGCTTACGAAGTGGTCGACCAGATTTCGTTCGACGGCATGCAGTGCCGCCGCGACATCGGCTGGCGCGGCCTGAAGCACTAGGACCAGATGTCGTCCCTTCCGAACCCCGGCGCCGTCAAGGCTTACCTGCTCGACCTGCAAGATCGCATCGTGCAGGCGCTGGAGGCCGTCGACGGCAAACCCTTCCTGCGCGACGCGTGGGATCGGCCCGAGGGCGGCGGCGGCATTTCGCGCCTGATCGAGGAAGGCAACGTCATCGAACGCGGTGGCGTCAACTTCTCGCACGTGATGGGCGCCAAGCTGCCGCCGTCGGCGTCCGCGCACCGCCCGGACCTGGGCGGCCAGCCGTGGGAAGCCATGGGCGTGTCGCTGGTGATCCATCCGCGCAATCCGTACGCGCCGACGGTGCACATGAACGTGCGCTTCTTCACCACCACCAACGCCAGCGGCGAACCGGCATGGTGGTTCGGCGGCGGCATGGACCTGACGCCCTACTACGGCGACAAGCAGGACGTGAAGCACTTCCACCAGGCCTGCGCCGACGCGCTGGCGCCGTTCGGCGGCGACCTGCATCCGCGCTTCAAGAAATGGTGCGACGAGTATTTTTACCTGAAACACCGCCAGGAAGCGCGCGGCGTCGGCGGCATCTTCTTCGATGACTTCAACGAAGCGGGCTTCGAGCAAAGCTTCGCCATGATGCAAAGCGTCGGCGACGCCTTCCTCAAGGCCTACCAGCCCATCCTGGAACGCCGCAAGGACACGCCGTACGGCGAGCGCGAACGCGACTTCCAGGCCTATCGCCGCGGGCGCTACGTCGAGTTCAACCTGGTGTTCGACCGCGGCACGCTGTTTGGCCTGCAGTCGGGCGGCCGCACCGAGGCGATTTTGATGTCGATGCCGCCCATCGTCAAATGGCGCTACCGCTGGGAGCCCGAAGCGGGCAGCCCGGAGGCGGCGCTGTACAGCGACTTCCTGCCGCATCGCGACTGGCTCGCCGCGTGACGATGGCTTACCGCGTCGCACTGCTGGGAGGCAGCTACGATCCGGTGCATCACGGTCACGTCGCACTAGGCGCGCACTTTGCGCAACTGCTGCAGGTGGACCAGTTGCGCGTGATCCCCGCCGGCCTGCCATGGCAGAAGTCCACCCTGAAGGCGACGCCCCGCCAGCGCGCCGAGATGGTGGCGCTGGCCTTTGCCGGCGCCCCGTACGGCGTCGTGGTCGACATGCAGGAAATCGAGCGCGGCGAACAGGGACAGGCCACCTACACCATCGACACGCTGCGCCAGGTGCGCGCCGAACTGGGTGCGGCGGCCTCCATCAGCTTCCTGATGGGCGCCGACCAGCTGCAGCGGCTCGACACCTGGCATGAATGGCAGGCGCTGTTCGACTACGCCCATATCTGCGTAGCGGCCCGCCCTGGCTTTAACCTGGCCACCGCCGGCCTTCCGCCGGCAGTGGCCGAGGCGTTTTCCCGCCGTCTGGGAACGCCTGAACAAATCCGCAACACGCCGCACGGTCTGACTTATCTGGCACAGGACTTCGCGGTGGATATCTCCGCCACCGAAATACGTGCGGCATTACAACGGGGGGAAAGCGCAAACTCGCTTATCCCGCCGCTAGTGCTAGACTATATTGAACAACACAATCTATACAAAAGCTAAATGGACATCAAAAAACTGCAATCCCTCGTCGTTGACGCCCTCGAAGACGTCAAGGCCCAAGACATCGCCCTGTTCGATACCACCCATCTGACCAGCCTGTTCGACCGCATCGCCATCGCGTCCGGTACCTCCAACCGCCAGACCAAGGCGCTGGCCGCCTCGGTGCGCGACAAGGTCAAGGCCGCCGGCGGCGACGTCTACGGCATGGAAGGCGAGGACACCGGTGAATGGGTGCTGGTCGACCTGGGCGACATGATCGTCCACATCATGCAGGCGCCGATCCGCGCCTACTACCGTTTGGAAGAGATCTGGGGCGACAAGCCGGTCAAGCTGGGCGCCGCCAAGCGCAAGTCGACCAAGGAAGGCGAGGAAGCCGCCGCGCCGAAGAAAGTCAGCAGCCACCTGGCCGCCGGCAAAAAGGCCGTCGACGCCTCCCCGGTCATCGAGAAGAAAACCCCGGCACGCAAAGCCGCCGCCGCCAAGCCGGCCGCCGAGAAGAAGCCGGCCGCCAAGAAGGCAGCCGCAGTGCCAGCCGGTAAAACCATCAAGGTCGGCAAGACCAAGTCGGCGGTCGCCGCCGCCGAAGCGCTGAAGGCCCTGCCGCCTAAGCGCAAGGTCGCCAAGCCAAAAGCCGATGAAGCGCCGGTCAAGACCGTCATCAAGCGTATCAAAAAAGTCGAAGAGTAATCGGGCATGCAGCTGATCATCGCTGCGGTCGGCCATAAAATGCCGGCCTGGATAGAAACGGGCTTCGCCGAATACGCGAAGCGCATGCCGCCGGAACTGAAGATCGTGCTGAAGGAAATCAAGCCGGTCGACCGTTCGGGCAGCAAGACCGCCGCCACCGCGATGGCGCTCGAACGCGAGCGCATCGAGGCGGCGCTGCCCAAGTCCGTACGCATCATCGCCCTCGACGAACGCGGCAAGGACCTGACCTCGGTCGGCCTGTCGCAGCAGCTGGAAGCCTGGCAGCAGGACGGCCGCGACACGGCCTTCCTGATCGGCGGCGCCGATGGCCTCGATCCCGAGCTGAAGGCGCGCGCCGAGGGCTTGATCCGCATTTCCAGCATGACGCTGCCGCATGGCATGGTGCGGGTGATGCTGGCGGAGCAGCTGTACCGTGCCTGGAGCATCACCCAGAACCACCCGTATCACCGCGTTTAAGGCCATGATAAAAGAGCCGCAGCGTCGTTGTTGGCGCCTCGCCGTACCGGTTGTACTGCCTTCGGTGCCACGCCTAGCTGCGCCCCTTTTCTCACGACCTTAAAAATATTAGACATGAAACCGGTCGACAAAAAGATCTACCTCGCTTCCAAGAGCCCGCGCCGGCGCGAACTGCTGCGCCAGGTGGGCATCGATTTCGAACTGCTGCTGCTGCGCAGCGACGGCCCGCGCGGCGCCGACGTCACCGAGGAGGTGCTGCCCGGCGAGGCGCCGCTCGACTACGTGGCCCGCGTGGCGCGTGAAAAAGCCGCCTTCGCGGCCGACCTGGTGGTGCGCCGCCGCATGGCGCCGCGCGTGGTGCTGGCGGCCGACACCACCGTCACCATCGACGGCGCCATCCTCGGCAAGCCGGCCACGCCCAACGAAGCCATCTCCATGCTGCAGCAGCTGTCCGGCCGCACGCACCAGGTACTGACCTCGATCGCCGCCCACTCGGCCGATTTCGCCGGCCAGGTCACGCAGGTGTCGGAAGTGCGCTTCGGCGTGCTGACGCCGGCCGCCATCGCCGCCTACTGCGCCACCCAGGAACCCTACGACAAGGCCGGCGGCTACGGCATCCAGGGCCCGGCCGCCGCGTTCATCGAACACATCACCGGCAGCCATTCCGGCATCATGGGCCTGCCGGTGTATGAAACCGTCCAACTGCTGCGCCAGGCGGGTTTGCCGCTGCCCTGAGCGGCGTGTATGATCGTCGTTCACAGCCCATTCAGAAGCCGAGCATGAACGAAGACATCCTGATCAACATCACCCCGCAGGAAACCCGGGTCGCCCTCATCCTGCAGGGCGCCGTGCAAGAGCTGCACATCGAACGCACGCTCACGCGCGGGCTGGCAGGCAATGTCTACTCCGGCAAGGTCGTGCGGGTGCTGCCCGGCATGCAGTCGGCCTTCATCGATATCGGCCTGGAACGCGCAGCCTTCCTGCACGTGGCCGACATCTGGGAAGCCCGCCCGCACGACGGCGGCCAGAACGCCGCTCCCACCCCGATTGAAAAAATCCTGTTCGACGGCCAGGTGCTGACGGTGCAGGTGATCAAGGATCCGATCGGCACCAAGGGCGCGCGGCTGTCGACGCAGATCTCGATCGCCGGCCGCATGCTGGTCTACCTGCCGCAGGACGCCCACATCGGCATCTCGCAGAAGATCGAAAAGGAAGCGGAGCGCGAAGCGCTGCGCGCGCGGCTGCAAAGCCTGCTGCCGCCGGAGGAAAAAGGCGGCTACATCGTCCGCACGCAGGCGGAGGACGCGTCGGACTCCGACATCGCGGCCGACGTCGAATACCTGCGCAAGACCTGGGGCGCCATCCTGCACGGCGCCAAGACCAAGCCGGCCACCACCCTGCTGCACCAAGACTTGAGCCTGGCGCAGCGCGTGCTGCGCGACTTCGTGCACGACGACACCGCCACCATCCAGGTCGACTCGCGCGAGAACTACCTGAAGCTGCAGGAATTCGGCCTGGCCTACACGCCGGGCGTGCTGCCGCGACTGCAGCACTACACCGGAGAGCGTCCGCTGTTCGATTTGTACGGCGTGGAGGAAGAGATCCTGCGTGCGCTGGGGCGGCGCGTGGACCTCAAGTCCGGCGGCTACCTGATCGTCGACCAGACCGAGGCGATGACCACCATCGACGTCAACACCGGCGGCTTCGTCGGCGGGCGCAATTTCGCCGACACGATCTTCAAGACCAACCTGGAGGCGGCGCATGCCATCGCGCGCCAACTGCGGCTGCGCAACCTGGGCGGCATCATCATCCTCGACTTCATCGACATGGAGAACAACGAGCACCGCAACGCCGTGCTGCAGGAGTTGAAGAAGACCTTGTCGCGCGACCGCACCAAGGTGTCGGTGTCGGGCTTCTCGGCGCTGGGGCTGGTGGAGATGACGCGCAAGCGCACGCGCGAATCGCTGGCGCACATCCTGTGCGAACCGTGCCCGGCGTGCGCCGGCAAGGGCCAGGTGAAAACCTCGCGCACCATCTGCTACGAAATCCTGCGCGAACTGCTGCGCGAAGCCAAGCAGTTCAACCCGCGCGAATTCCGCATCCTCGCCTCGCAGGAGGTGGTGGACATGTTCCTGGAAGAGGAATCGCAGCACCTGGCGATGCTGGGCGACTTCATCGGCAAGAAAATCTCGCTGCAGGTGGAGACCGCGTATCACCAGGAGCAGTACGACGTGATCTTGATGTAAGCGTTGGCCGCGTGCGAAAGTCCAAACGACTGACCGCGCGTGCGCCCCCCATTGTCACCCATCGAACCCTATGAGCGTAATATTTGCCAATTAGGTCACCCCTTATTGTCCATACAAGACTTTTCACTTTATGTCGAGCATTGCCATCACTGGGCTAACTACGGCTAGGGACATCGACAGCATCTCACGTCCCGTTTCAACTTTCAACGCCACCTCCGTAACAAAGGACTGGGAAAATGCGCGGCATCAGCATCGCAAGGCGCAGCTCATCTACTCGGTACGTGGCATCCTCAACTGCGAAATCGATGACGGCGTCTGGATCGTGCCGCCGCAGTGTGCCATCTGGATACCCGGAAACTTGCCGCACTCGGCACGGGGTGCGGGTGAAACCGAATGCTATTGTCTGTTCGTCGAACCGGACGCCGCACCGGATCTTCCGAAAATCTGTTGCACGATTTCTGTATCACCGTTGCTGCGCGAATTGCTAATGAAGGTGGCCGGCATGCCTGAGCTATATCCGCTGGGTGGGGCGGAAGACCGGCTCATCGCCGTATTGCTCGATGAGTTGGTGGCGGCGCCGGTGGAACTCTTGCATTTGCCCATGCCGCGCGATTTGCGCTTGCGTCGTCTCACGGAAACAATGCTGGCCGACCCCACTGATAAAACCTCGAAAGCCGACTGGGCGACGCGAATCGGGCTCAGTGAGCGAAGCATGAGCCGTCTACTGCTACAAGAAGTTGGAATGGGTTTCGGACGCTGGCGGCGGCAGCTGCATGTGATCCTTGCACTCCAACGGTTGACCAAGGGCGAAAGCGTGCAAACGGTGGCATTGGAGTTAGGGTATGAAAACGCCAGTGGGTTCATCACAATGTTCCGCAAAGCGGTTGGCAAGCCTCCCGCACGGTACCTGTCGGACCGCATGAGCGGCGCGGAGCTTGCGCCCGTGCCGGGCATTATGCTTCCCGATTAAGTCTCCCCATAGAGCTAAATGCACGCCTATGCCAGGTAAACGGTCTGGCGGCGTGGAAATGCATGGCCTAAACGAATAACAATCTGGCTCCATTTCGCTATCTTCCCTCCTCGGCTTCATTGTTAAATACGGCATCTAAATACAAATGAGTATCATTTATGCCTACCCTCATAACTGCCGGAAAGTTTCCCAGACCAATTGGTTTACACGCAAAGCCGGCCGTCTATCCTCCTCCACATGGGCCACACAACGGCCCCATCAGGATCGCGCCGCGCATGGTGCTGCGCTCGGCAGTCGCGGCGGCAGCGCTCATTAGCGCGCAGGGTGCGTTCGCCGCTGAGTCAGCGCAAATCCAAAACAAGGCAGGGGGGATGCCTCAAGATGAGATGTCTTTGCCTGCGATAACTGTAACGGGCCGCTTGTCTACGGCGACCACCGAAGGTACGGGCTCCTACACCACGGGCCAGACGTCGCTGGCGACGCACCTACCGCTGTCATCGCAGGAAACACCGCAGGCAGTGACGGTAATCACGCGCCAGCGCATGGACGATCAGCAATTGGATTCGGTGCAGGGTGTGCTTGAGAACACCACGGGCGTCACGTCGTACCAGTCCGACAGCGAACGGACGAGTTTTTATTCGCGTGGATTTTTGATCAACAACGTTCAGCACGACGGCATCCCCACCGTCGTCGGCGACATCGTCAATGGGAGCGGCATCGGCTCTATCGACACCGCGTTCTATGATCGTGTCGAGGTCGTGCGCGGAGGCTCCGGCTTGGTGACCGGCACCGGGAATCCATCGGCCGCCATCAACCTGGTGCGCAAACGGCCAGCCCCTGAATTCTCTGCAGCCGTCTCGCTCGCCGCGGGAAGCTGGGACACCCACCGGGGAATGGCTGACATATCAACCCCGTTGACAGAGGACGGCCGCATCCGCGCGCGCATGGTAGGGACGTACCAGGACGGACACTCGTACATCGACGGCTACAAGCCACAGAGAAAGGCGGTCTACGGCATCATCGAGGCAGATCTGACGCCAGCCACGACAGTGAGCCTCGGCTATGACTATCAGGACATCACGCCGAAGGGCTCTACCTGGGGCGGTTTGCCGCTATGGTTCAGCGACGGCACGCAGGCCGGGTATGGACGCGGCAAGAACTACGCGCAGGATTGGAGCCATTGGAACAACACCCTTAAGACAGCGTTTGCCGCGATCGAGCACCGCTTCGGCAAGGACTGGAGCGTCCGGGCCATGGTTAACCAGTACCGTACCGAATTCGATGCCGAACTGCTCGGCCTGGTCGGCCGCCCCGATCGCGCCACGGGACTGGGCTCCTATCCCTACGGGGCCTATCCGACAGCGCTGGCGTCCTCAGGCCACAGCCGTCAAAACACCGTTGACGTGATGGCGAGCGGCCCGTTCGAACTGCTGGGTCGCCAACATGAGCTGGTGCTAGGGGCGACGAGTTCGCGCCGCGAGGCCAGCCAGCAGGATATCGCCCCGTTCTATGCAGGCTTTGCGCCGGTCAATGTCTATGACCTGGGTTCGGCCTATCCGCGCCCCGACTTCGACGCCAGGGCTTCAGTGCCGACCCGCACCCGCATCAAGCAGAACGGCGTCTACAGCGCAGCCCGGTTTTCGCTGACGGAATCCCTGAAACTCATCGGCGGCGGCCGGTTCAGCAACTACGAAATCGACGATAACGTCGGTGGCACTTCGGTGCACTATAAAAAGAGCGATGAGTTTACCCCGTATGCCGGCGCGATCTACCAAATCGACAAGACATATTCGGCCTATGTCAGCCACACCGGCATCTTCAATCCGCAAACCGACCACCGAGACAGCAAGGGCAACGTGCTTACACCATCAAAGGGGAAAACCGAGGAAATCGGCCTCAAGGGCGCTTACTTGGACGGACGTCTGAATGCCTCGGTGGCCTTGTTCGAGACCAATCTGGACAACGCAGCGCAGATGGTCGCCGGGACTTATACGCCAGGCGGCGCCCAAGCGTACAAAGGTACGGACGGGACCAAGTCGCGCGGGGTCGAGTTGGACCTGCAGGGCCAACTGGCGCCTGGCTGGAACATGTACGCTGGTCTCGCCCACTTTACGGCGCAAGATGGCGATGGGGGCCGCTTGAATTCGCAAATACCGCGCACCACCGCCCAGTTTTTCACCACCTACCAGTTGCCCGGAGGATGGCGCAAGCTGACCCTCGGCGGCGGCGTCAAATGGCAAAGCCGCTTTTACCAAGCGCCCAATACTGGCACCAGTTCGCTGGGTGGGGAGCAGAGTTCTCATGCGCTGATGTCGCTGCTAGCACGTTACGCCATCACGAAGCAGACCAACGTGGCCATCAACCTCAACAACGTGTTCGACAAAAAGTATGCGCTGCAAAAGGGCGATTTCGACACCGTGAGTTATGGCCCACCACGCAACGTGATGGTCACGCTGAACTATAACTATTGATGTACCCACAGATATACCGTCATTAATTTCCGAGAAAGCTCCTATGCCATCGCAGCCCACCCTAAGCCCCTTCCAGAATCTGGCCATGAACAACCAAAACAGGATCGCCTTGTTCTGGTTGACGACAGCCGCTGGTGTCGTCCTTTTTGTAACGTTCCAGTTGTTCTTCTACGTAAACGACTTTGTCAGAGCGCAGGGAGCGACACCGCCAATTACGTTTGAGCCCGGCGTACTTTGGATGTTTTCAGCGTTCTATGGCTGCTGGATCGTCACGGTGCTCCTCGCCCTGCGCGGAACGCGCACGGCTCAGTGGCTTGTGCTGGTCCTGGGCAGTCTGCTGGTCGTCTTGAATACCCTGGGGGGAATCGCCGACGGCTTGCGCGATGGCTGGCACATTGCGTTCTCGGCATTGTTCTTCATCACGCTGCCCGGCGTATTCGCCATCGCGGCCACCTGGGGCCACATCAAAAGCAAAGGAAACAAACATGTCTATCAATAGTTCTGACTTCCCCTTGGTCTGGATGAATCTATCGCAAGAACCCGGACATGATCATCAGCCGGACTTCGATGAGTTCGAGGCCAATTTGCAGCGCGGCGTGTCCTTCGTACTCTTGACCGATACCGTACCTGCCGACGACCATGAACACTCGCCGGAAGAAAAGAAGCGCACCGCGCTATGGATGAAAAAGCACAAGCTTGAGTTGCGAAGGCTGGTTCTTGCAATGATCATGGTCGAACCGAACTCGGCAAAACGTCTTGGTTTCAAGGCCTTTGCGGTCGTCTTTGCCAAGTTCTGGGGCTACCCCTTACTGCTTGCTGCTTCTCGCGAGCAGGCAATGGAAATGGCAAGAGAACTGCTCTCAACGCATGGAAAATCATCCGACTGATCGCCAAGCGGGCGTTCGATCTCGCGGCGCCTAGCCGCGACGCGCCGTCAACCATTGGCTCGGTGGCAACGCGGCGCTGGCCACGCGCACTTCGCCGATGTTGCCGTAGAACCCGTCCGCCCTCGCGCCATCCCACGAGCCGCCGCCCACCACCCACGGCGACGACGCCGACAAGGTCGCCAGCCCGACCACGTGGCTGCTGTTGCGCAGCACCGGCGCGCCCTCCACGTACATGACCGTGTCGTGCGTGACCGGATCGTTGACGATGGCGATGTGCACCCAGTTGCCGGCAATGATCTCACCCGACCAGCTGGCCATGGCGTCGCGCTGGCCGCTGACGTCCGGCACCACTTCCCATTGCACCTCGCGCAGGCTGGAGATGGCGAACAACAGCGGCGGCGATTCCGGGTCGCCGCCGTCGAAGCCGGCCAGGCCGCCGCGCTTGCCGTCGCGCGTCATGATATTCATCCAGGCGTGCTTGGCCTTGTCCCACGCCGGGTTGATTTTGACGAAGGCTTCGATCGTATAGCCGGTGGTCGCGAAGGTCTGGGCGTTGATCGCGGCCGTGGCGTCGGTGAGGAAGTAGCTCAGGCGCGGCGCGTTCTTGTCGGTGTTGAGGAAGCTGACCGAACCGGGCGCCGACGACAGCCGGTGATGGTCGCTGCTCCACACGATGTCGCCCGCCGCCGCGCCGACGATGCCGCCCTGGTTGAGCTGGTCGCGCACCAGCGGATTGGCGCCGGTGACGTCGGCGATGCGCGCGCCGGGCGCGACCGGCGCGCCGTCGCTGCCGCCGTAGAAGCGCCAGTGCGCCACCGTGGACGCCACCTTCGGATAGTCGTCCGCGTCCTTGGGCGCCACCGGCGCGACGATGGCCGGCTCGGTGTAGCCCTTCAGGACCAGCGCCCTGGCCTGCTCGACCAGCGACGACGCGACCGTCGCCTTGCCGGCGCTGAAGCCGGCATTGAAGCGGGCGAAGCGCTTGGCGAAATTGATGTCGATCGTGAAGCTGTGGTTGCTCTCGGTGAGCACCGCGCGGTCGAACGCGTTCAGCGTGTCGACCGGCTTCATCGGCACCCACGGCGAGAACGACAGCACCTTGATCTGGTTGTTGGTCAGGTCGAATTCATACAGGCGCATCAGGCCGTTGCCGCCCTGGTAGGCCATCTGGTAGTCGACCACCATTTCCTCGACCGCGTTGCCGAAGTCGTTGGTCTTGGTCAGCCGCGCGCCGCCGTGGTGGTGGCCGTTGAGCGTCATGAAGATCTGGTCGTTATCGCGTATCAGCTTTTCCCACAGCATTTTGCCGTAGCCGGTTTCCAGCGGGCTGACCGCGTCCGGCGCGATGTTGAGCAGCTGGTGGTTGACCAGGATGGCCGGCAAGGTTGGATGGTCGGCCAGCACCTTGCGCGCCCAGGCGATGCCGGCGTCCGAGATGCGCCACGACAGCGACAGCACCAGGAACTGCTGGTCCTGCGCCTTGAAGATGTGGTACTCGTGGAAGCCGGTGCTGTCGCGCGCGCCGAAGGTGGCCTGGCGCTGCGCCCGCCTCGTGCCGAACCATTGCAGGTAGGGCTCGTTGGCCAGCACGCGCTGCGTGTCGGTGCCCTTGGCCGGGTCGCTGTCGAAGTCGATGTCGTTCAGCACGTCGTGGTTGCCGGCCAGGATGGAGTATGGCACCTTGGCCGCCTCCAGCACCTGCATGGCGCCGTCGGCCACCTTCCACTGCTCCGGCTTGCCGACCTGGTCGACCACGTCGCCCAGGTGGATCAGGAAGGGGATGTTGAGCGCCTGCGCGTTGCGCGCCACCCAGCTGGTCTGCGCGGCGTAGGGTTCGTTGCCGTAGTGGCGCTCGTACTGGCTGCTTTCCGACGAGGTCGCATAGCGCGAATAGAATTGCGTGTCCGGCAGCACCGCCAGCGCGAAGCTGGCGATCCGGGTGTCCTGGGTGTTCGACGGGGCCGCGTTGTCGCCGCCGCAGCCGGCCAGCAGCCCGCCGGCCGACAGGCCCGATGCCAGTCCCAGTTTGAGCAACGACCGCCGTTGTGCATCCTGTGCTCCCATCTTTTCCATGTCACGCCCTCAGCAATGTGAAAGCGCCCATGCTAAAGGCCCAGCATGACTTGCAGATGACAAGGCGTACGGTGCGCAACCTGTTGTCGAGTGCGTATAATTACCAGTCATCACAACCAACCCGGTGGCGTCATGCTCGACCTCCGCACCATCAACTCCATCACCGGCATCATGGCTTTGCTCATGGCCTTCGTGCTGCTCGGGATGCGCCACTACTATCCGCGCCGCATCCAGGGGACGTTGATGTGGGGACTGTCGCCCATCGTCGGCGGGCTCTCCTCGCTCGCCTATGGCCTGGACGGCTGGCTGCCCACCGCGCTGGCCGCCATGCTCAGCAACTCGCTGGCGTTCGCCAGCGCCGCGCTGAACCTGTTCGGCACGGCCGCATTCTATGAACACCCGTTGAACGGCCGCCGCTGGCTGGCGTTCACCGTTGCCGTGCTGGCCGTCATGACCTGCTTCATGGTGGTCTGGCCGGACTACCGCGTGCGCGTGACGGTGTTCGCGCTGGCGATGACGGTCTACACCGGCGTCCACGCCTCGATGCACTGGCGGCATGGCCTGAGCTTTGCCGGCCGGCTGCTGGCCGCGCTGCTGCTGGTGCGCTGCGCCATCCTGCTGCTGCGCGCCGGCAGCGCGCCCTTCATCGACGCTGCCGACGCCAGCCGCTATGGCGCGACATGGATACAGCTGCTCTACATCAGCTCGTTCAGCGTGGGCGGCATGGTCACCTGCCTGGGCCTGGTGCTGCTGGCGAGCGAACGGGTGGGGACGGAATTCGAACGCATGGCCAATGTCGACCTGCTCACCGGCGCCGCGTCCCGGCGCGCCATCATGCAGGCGTTCGAGGGCGAAGTGGCGCGTTGGCAACGCACCGGGCGCGTGTTCTCCATCCTGCTGCTTGATATCGACCACTTCAAGCGCATCAACGATCGCCATGGCCACGTGGTCGGCGACCAGGTGCTGGCGCGGTTCGCGGCCACCGTCAAATCGGCGCTGCGTTCCATCGATACGCTGGGGCGCTACGGCGGCGAGGAATTCATCGTCCTGTTGCCCGACAATGATCTGCAGGGCGCGGCCGTGGTCGCCGAGCGGGTGCGCCAGGCCGTCGAGCAGGAAGTGGGCGCGGCGGGTTTGCCGGCCTGTACCACGAGCATCGGCTGCGCCTGCATTAGCCAGAGCCAGGCGGCTGTGACGGCCTTGCTGTCGCAAGCCGACGCCGCCTTGTACACGGCCAAGCACGAAGGCCGCAACGCGGTGCGCCTGGCCCAGCCGCCGCCCGATCAGCTATCCAGGCAAAACCGTCCCACGCTGGAGAACGCCGGCTAAGGTGCGCCGCCCTCCGCGCCGGCTCAGCGGGTCGGCGCGACCGTGATCACGGTGCGGCTCAGGTCGATGCCGCGGATTTGCACCGAGCCGAAATTACTGTTGTCGTTGACACCGGCGCGGATGTTCTGCAGGTCGAGCTCGCCGATCGACGCCGGCAGCGCCAGGTTGACGGAGCCGTCCGCGTTGAGGCGCGGCGCGCTGCCGTTCGGCCCGTACACGACGTCGCGCGCCGTCACGTCCGCATTCAACACGCCCAGCAGCGGGAACAGCACCGAGCCCATCTCGGCGCCCCTGGCGTCGGCGCCGGACACGCCGCCGAACAGGCCGTGCAAGGGAAACAGGCCGCGATGCAGCGAACGCGCCGGCGGCCGTGGCGCCGGCGCCGGGATCGGCGTCGATACGCCGCGCAGCTCGGCATCGTTCAGGGCGCGCAGCCTGGCCGCGGCCTCGTCGCCGTGCGCGCCGGACAGCGCGCCAAGCAGCACGATGCTGGTGACAATGCGGGTGAGTTTCATCGGGTCTGTGTGATTGAGTACGGCCATGGCGTAATGCTAGCATCGCCCGCGCGCCGGCGTGCCACTCAATGCTGACCCTGGCGGCCAATCTGCGTCGCCGCCGCTGTCTTGCCAGCGCCACAGCGCGCACGATTGCGCTCATGCGGCCGTTGAATGCGATGGCATAATTATAATATTAAACACACCATTTCGGAGGCGGCATGGCGGCTCGGCACACACTGGCGGCATTGGGACTGACCTTGGCGGCGCAGCTCGCGCTGGCGGACGAACACGCGCCGGTGGCGGCGCCGGCGCCCGCCGTCGGCGACTCCTGGACCTACCAGTACACCGACGTCTGGAAGGGCGCGAAGGGCAACCTCAACCGCGTGGAAGTGACCGGCGTCGACGCCGCCGGCGTGCACGTGGACATCAAGCGCGCCGCCAGCGGCGCGCTGATCGGCAAGCAGCTGTTCAGCGCCGAGATGAATCCGGTCGACCGCGGCGCCATGCACTTCGCGCCGGCGTTCGCGCGCTACGCCTTCCCGCTCACGCCCGGCAAGGAGTGGACCACCGACGCCACCGGCGACAATCCCAAGTCCGGCAAGCACTGGCGCTACCGCATCAAGGGCAAGGTGCTGAACTGGGAAAAGGTCAAGGTGGCGGCCGGCGAGTTCGAGGCGCTCAAGCTGGAAGTGGAGGCGCTCTACCACGGCGAGGAACCGAACAGCCCCGGCGGCAGCGGCCAGCTGACCGAGACGCTGTGGTTCGTGCCCGAGGTGAACAACTTCGTCAAGCTCGACTATCGCGACACCGACTGGAACGGCCGCATCTTCAACCGCGACAGCTGGGAACTGACCGCTTTCGTGCGCAAATAAACGCGAATGCGCCGCCATGCCCACCGACGCCACACCGCCCTCGCCCTACAGCGACGGGCTGCTGCACGCCCGCGCCGGGCTGGCGCGGCCGCGCTCGCCGCCGGTGCC
>NZ_WWCX01000199.1:0-3303 GCF_009857655.1 Duganella vulcania | reverse complement strand
CCCGCAGCGCCGCCGCCTGCCGCCGCAATTGCCACAGCCCGGCCGCCGTCAGCAGCAGCACCAGCGCGGCCGTCAGCGGGCCGGCGTAGCGCAGCAGGCGACCGCCGGCCTGCGGCTGGTACAGGAAGCCATCCAGCTTGAAGTCGGCCGGCAGCATGCCCTGTTCGATGTAGGTGCGGGCGATGGCGCGCCAGCGTTCGGGGTTGCTGTATCCGAGTTCGATCAGGCCCTGCTCCAGCAGCGGCGCGATGTGCTGGGCCTCGTACATCAGGTGCTCGCGGCTGTGGCGCTCGGGATAGCGGGCCCGTATCAGGTCGGCGATCTCGCCCGGGTGCGCCATCGCGTAGCGCCAGCCGCGCAGCGTGGCCTCGCGCAGCGCCTGCGCGCGCATCGGATGCTCGCGCAGTTCGCTCTCGGTGGTGTACAGCGTGTCGCCGTAAAAATCGTCGCCCAGCATGCGCGCCGACAGCAGCTCGTAGCCGACGTTGCTGCGTTCGAGCAGGTAGGGCGCTTCGGTCAGGTAGACCGACATGGCGTCAACCCGGCCTTCGAGCAGGTCGTCGGTGTTGTAGCTGTGCGGGACCTGGGTCAGGCTGTCGGGCCGCACGCCGTACTTCTTGAGCAGGATGAGCAGCTCTTCGTTGTTCGGCGCCAGCATCAGGCGCGAACCGGTCCAGGCGCGGGCCTTGCCGCCGGCGTCGTGGCGCACCAGCAGCGCGCTGGCCGAGTGCTGGAAGATCGAGGCCAGCGCCACCACCGGCTGGCCGCGTCCGCGCGCCACCAGCAGCGACGTGTTGCCGACACCGTACTGGGCGCGGCCCTCCAGCACCGACAGGGTGGGGTCGATGCCGGGGCGGGCCTCGATCAGCGTGACGTCGAGGCCGACGTCGCGGTAATAGCCTTGGTCCTGGGCCGCGTAGTAGCCGGCGAACTGGAACTGGTGCATCCACTTGAGCTGGATGCTGACCTTCTCGGCCGCCAGCGCCCCCTGCGCGCCGCACGTCAGCACGAGCGCAGCCGCCGTCAGGGCGCGTGGCAGACGGCGCCAGAAGAGGGTCCGGCCGGACCTGGGACGGCGGTGCGACAAATGCTTCCCTTTCAATCCGCAAGGCATTGCTGGTATTTATGCTGTAGCCGGGCAACTATAGCATCGAAGATTGGGCCTTAGTCGAGAAAGTTGTAAGCGCGGGCAACGCCAAGCGGCCTACTGCGCGAAGCTGCCGGCGAACTGGTAGCGGTGGCCTGGATGCCACATGGTGGCGATGGACGCGACCTGGCCGTTGGAGCGGGTCTGGCGCTTGAGCACCAGGCAGGCCTGTTTGGTGTCGATGGCCAGCATGTCGGCGATGTCGCGCGGCGCGGCCAGCGCCTCGATGCTGTAGGTGGCGCCTTGCAGCGGCGCGGCCTTCATCAGGTATTCGTTGGGGGTGATGGCGGAGTAGTCCTGCTCCATGTAGTCCGGCGCGCACAGCGGGTTGGCCCAGCGGTCCTCGACCTGGATCGGCACGCCGTTCTCGAAGTGCACGATCACCGAATGGAACAGCGGATGGCCGGCCGGCAGGTCGAACTGCTTGGCCATCAACTCGCTGGCCTTGACGCGCTCGAGCTGCTGCAGGCTGCTGCGGTGGGCGTGGCCGCGCGCGCGGATCTCGTCGGCGATGGATTTAATCTCCAGCAGCGTGGCCTGGTACTTCTGCTGCGCGACGTAGGTGCCGGAACCCTGGCGGCGGGTGAGGATCTGGTCGGCGGTGAGTTCGCGCACGGCGCGGTTGACGGTCATGCGGGAGACGCCGAACTGCTTGACCAGCGCCTGTTCGGACGGGATCACATCGCCTTCCTTCCAGGTGCCGGCGGCGATCTGCGCCACCAGGTAGTCCTTGATGCGCTGGAATATGGGGGTGCTCTCTGGCAGGGCTGGTTCGTCGTCCAAACGTTTTCTCCGGGGCGCGCGCCTGGCTGGCGGCAAGCGGACATTTTAGCATCGCGTGCTTGTCCGACGTACAATCTGCAATTCAAAAGCAAGAGCCGGAGTGCGTCGCCGCGCGGCGCTGGATAGGATGGTGGCATTCCTTATCCGATCATGGAGTCCGAGATGGGCAAGACCGCAAACAAAGAATTGATCCAGGCCGCCTACCAGGGCGACGAGCAGCGCTGGGCCGCCGTGACGCGGCGCGACGCCGGGGCCGACGGCGTGTTCTGGTACTCGGTGCGCAGCACCGGGGTGTATTGCCGTCCATCGTGCGGCGCGCGGCCGGCGCTGCGCAAGAACGTGGCCTTCCACGACAGCCGCGAGGCGGCCGAGCAGGCGGGTTTCCGTCCCTGCCTGCGCTGCAAGCCGGACCAGCCGCCGCTGGCCGAGCGCCAGGCCGCCATTGTGGCGCAGGCCTGCCGCCTGATCGACACGGCCGCCGCCGCCGACGGCGCCGCGCCGGACCTCGACAGCCTGGCGGCGGCGGTGGGCGTGAGCCGTTTCCATTTCCACCGCATGTTCAAGGCGGTGACGGGGATCACGCCCAAGGCCTACGCCAACGCGCAGCGGGCGCGCCGCGTGCAGGCCGGGCTGGCGCAGCAGGCCACGGTGACGGATGCGATGTACGCGGCAGGCTTCAATTCCAGCGGACGGTTTTATGCGCAGTCGCCGGCGGTGCTGGGCATGACGCCGGGCGCTTTCCGGGCCGGCGGCCGTGGCGCGCGGATCCGCTTCGCCATCGGCGCCTGTTCGCTGGGCGCGATCCTGGTGGCCAGCACGGAGCAGGGCATCTGCGCGATTCTGATGGACGACGATCCCGATGTGCTGGTGCGCGACCTGCAGGACCGCTTCCCCAAGGCGGAGCTGATCGGCGCGGAGCCGGAGTATGAGCAGGTGGTGTCGCGCGTGGTCGGCATGGTGGAGCGGCCGGAGCTGGGCCTCGACCTGCCGCTCGATGTGCGCGGCACGGCCTTCCAGCAGCGCGTGTGGCAGGTGCTGCGCGGCATACCGGCCGGGCGCACGGTCAGCTATGCCGAGTTGGCGGAGCTGGTCGGTTCGCCCAAGGGGGCACGGGCGGTGGCGGGGGCGTGCGCGGCCAACGCGCTGGCGGTGGCGATCCCGTGCCACCGCGTGGTGCGCAACGATGGGTCGATCTCCGGCTACCGCTGGGGCGTGGACCGCAAGGCCGCGCTGCTGGACCGGGAGGCGGTCAAATGAAGAACGGCGAGTTCGATTTCGGCGGCGGCGCGGCCGAGCGCAAGCCGCGCAAGACGCCGCCGGTGAGCGTGGCGCCAGTGCCGGCTGCACCGGTCGCGCCGCCGGCTGGCAGCGCC
>NZ_WWCX01000198.1:0-3352 GCF_009857655.1 Duganella vulcania | reverse complement strand
GCCGCGCGCCGCCGGCGCGCCGACCTACGGCAGCCGCCGCGAGAAGGTCGATCCATGGTTCCTCAAGCCGTACGAGCCGGCCAAGGCGCCGGCGCCGGCCGCCACCGCCAGCCTCGGCGGTGCGGCCACGGCCAAGCCCAAGCAGAAGCTGGCCTTCCTGCTGGGCGGCGCGCCCAAGCAGTAAGCCACGCCCCCGGCGTTCAGGGTTTGCGGTAGACGCAGACCACGATGTCGCTGGGGAAGGCGCGCAGCACCGGGATCGTCAGCATGACGGCCGCGTACTGCGCGTAGATGCTCAGCCAGCTTCCCTGGCCGGCGCAGCGCAGGCGCTCCAGCATGCTCTTGGCGCGCACCGCCGGCAGTTCCGCCTTGAGCCGCAATTCCAGTCCCTGCTGCCCCACCAGCTTGCTCAGATTCGCTGCCTCGAAGTAGTGCACGTGCGGCGACGGCAGCCCCTTCTGCCACAGCCGCTCGAACGGCGCCCGCCAGCCGGCGCGCGCGAACAGCTTGGACAGGCGATAGAAAAATCCCCGGCTGTTGGGCAGGTTCAGGATCAGGATGCCGCCCGGCGACAGCCGTTCGCGGCAGGCGGCCAGCGCCGAATGGATGTCCGGGATATGCTCGATCACGTCATTGAAGACAATCACGTCGAAGCGTTCGTCCGCCTCCAGCGCGTCGGGGAAGAAGCCGTTGCGCACCGGCAGGCCGCGGGCGGCGGTCTTCTCCGCCACGGCCGTATCCGGCTCCATGCCCAGCACCTCGAACTTGCCGCGCGCGGCCTCCAAAAACCAGCCGTGCGCGGCGCCCACGTCCAGCAGCCGGCGCGCGCCGGGCGGCGCCAGCGCGGCCGCGTAGCCGACGATGGTCTCGAAATTTTCCTGGCGGATGGCCTTCAGGCCGGCTTCGCGCTGGGCCTCGTCCACGTGCACATGGACCTCGGCGTCGTTGATGGTGGGCAGCAGCGCCGCGCTCTCGTAGCGGCAGGACGGACAGACGCGATGCCAGGGCGACAGCCCCGGCGCCGTTTGTTGCTTACAGACGATGCAATTCATTGGATCCCCAGGTAAAGCGTACGAACGAGGGGTTAAATGTATAGCAATATTGGCGGCGGGGCCAGCGTTTTCAAGCGCGGCGCGCGGCCGGCGCCGGCGCTGCCTGGGGCGCCGGCCGCGCCGGCAGCAGCTTGAGCAGGCCGTCGCGCACCAGGTTGGACAGCCCCTGTTCCAGGTAGCGGTGCGACAGCGCCGCCATCGCCACCGAGCACACGGTCGTCAGCAGGACCGACGGCCAGGTATGCCACAGCGGATCCAGGCCCTTCGCCATCAGGCGGTGCTGCAGCAGGGTGCCGGTGATCAGATGGGTCAGGTACAGCGAGTAGGATATCGACCCCAGCCAGAGGCACAGGGCCGGCACGCGGATCTGCACGGTCTTGCTGGCCAGCGCCATGGCCAGCACCATCAGCGCCAGCGGCCGGCCGTATTGGCTGGGGCCGTGGGTGTTCACCGCGCCGCTGTAGATCGCCCACAGCGCGTACGTCACGCCCAGCGCCAGCATGTGCCAGGCCAGCTGGCGGCTGCGCACGCGCAGCCATGGCAGGCTGTATAGCCAGCCGATCAGCACGCCGGCCAGGAACTCCAGCACGAAGGGGCTGGTGACGATGCTCAGGTAGCCGACCGGGTACACCGGACCGCCCTCGACGCTGAGATTGAAGCCGCGCTCGGCGTACGGCAGCACCAGCACCGTCAGCACCACCCAGGCCGCCAGCGCCACCCAGCGCAGGCGCTTGAACAGCATGCTGGCGGCGAAGATCAGGTAGAAATACATCTCGAATTCCAGCGTCCAGGCGACCACCAGGGTCAGGCCGAAGTACGGCGCCTGGCGCGGATCGGCCGGCAGCATGCCCAGCGTGTGCCAGAAGGCATGCCGGTTGGCGGCGTCGTGGAAGTACTCGACGCCGTACACCACGTACGCGAAGGCCAGCGTGGCGATGGCGTAGGCCGGCCACACGCGCGCGAAACGCTTGATCAGGAAGCGCGCCGCCTCGGCCGGGCCGCCGGCGGCGCCGGCGGTCGAGTAGTACATGATGAAGCCGCTGATGAGGAAGAACAGGTCCACGCCCATCGCGCCGGGCGTGAGCAGCTGCTCGGCCAGCGGCCAGGAGGGCGTATTGAGCAACTGGTACCTGGCGTGGGTCAGCACCACCAGCACGGCGGCGATGCCGCGCAGCAGCTGCACCCAGTGCAGGTTTTTTTCTTGGTTCATGCGGTCTGTTACTTTCGGTGTTGGTTGGAGCGCCGCCATTCTATCCGCCCGGGGCGATAAGAATCTCTCCAAAACTCACCGGTGCGCCAACCAGTCGGCCATATCCTGTTGCATCGCTTCCCAGGTGTAGAAGCGGCGCTGCTCGTAGTACAGCGGGCCGTCGTGCGGGCGCTGCGCCAGCCGCGCCAGCGCGACCGGCTGCAGCTGCTGGCTGCCGTGGCGCAGGTAGTGCCACAGCACGAAGGGGAACAGGCCGACCCAGGTCTTCCACTGGCTCGGATAGCGCAGTAGCCGGCCCAGGTGGCGCAGGCGCGCGCCCCAGCCGATGGCCGCGCGCTCGACCGCGCCGTTGGCCGCCAGCGGCGCCAGCACGTTGAACCACGGCGCCCGGCGCCCGAAGGCGTTGTACAGCGAGTACTGGCGCAGCCGCGCGAGCAGGCCCAGCTTCTCGGCCGCGTGGGCCGCCAGGAAGTGCAGCGCGTCGTGGTCGTGGTGGCCGCCTTCCCAGGCCGTCACGCAGATCAGTTCGATATCGTCGAAGGACGCCAGCCACTCGCGCAGCCAGCCGCCGGCCGCCGCCATGTGGCGCGGCAGGGTGCCGTCGACGATGGCCAGGCGGTCGCCGGCAAAGGCCACCTCGCGCGCGTCCACGCCCATGCCGGCCAGCACCGCCAGCGATTCGGCGTTGCGGCGCGGGCCGGAGCCGGCCGCGCCCTCGGTCAGGTAGGCGCAGGCCACGCGGCGTCCGCGCCGCAGGCTGTCCTCGATGGCCTGGAACACGCCGTACTCGTCGTCCTGGTGGGCGAACAGGAACAGCGCCGTGCCGGCGGGGCGCTTAGTAGGCATCGAAGTCGAGGAAGCTGAAGCGGATCGCGGCCGGATCGAGCTGCGCCACGCGCCCGGACAGCGAGCGGTAGATCAGGTTCAGCGGCGACGGCCGCAGGCGCTGCGGGATCGACGGGTAGCCGGTGAAGCGGCGCTCGTTGTCCGGCACCAGGCCGAGGAACAGGCGCGCCGGCGCCCAGCCGCCTGCCACCTGGTTGGCGTCCGGCGCGGCGCCGGCCGGCAGCGCCAGCTCGCCGTAGGCGCG
>NZ_WWCX01000197.1:0-3358 GCF_009857655.1 Duganella vulcania | reverse complement strand
TGCACGTGGGCCGCGCGCTGCCGCGCTCCTTCCGCGGCGCGACCTTGGCCGACCTGGTGCTGCCGTCGTCGGTGCGCATGCCCGTGCGCGGCCTGGCCGGCCAGGGCGCGGCGCCGCTGGACCTGTTCCACGCCACCGACTACCGCATCGTGCGCATGGACTGCCCGGTGGTGGCGACCCTGCACGACGCCGTGCCGATCGCCCATCCCGAGTGGTGCACGCCGCGCCTGCGCGGCCTGAAGAACTGGCTGCAGGTCAAGGCCGCGCGCAAGGCCCAGCATGTGATCACCGGCTCGCACTATTCGATCCGCGAGCTGGTCGAGCACTTCGGCGTCGACGAGAGCAAGATCAGCGTCGTGCACCACGGCGTGCGTCCCGAATGGTTCGACGCGCCGCCGGCCGAGGCGCGCGACGCCACGCTGGCGCTGCACGGCCTGCGCGCCGGCTACTTCCTGTTCGTCGGCACGCTGCAGCCGCGCAAGAACGTCGGCCGCCTGCTGGAGGCCTACCTGGCGCTGCCGCCGGTGCTGCGCGCCGCGCGCCAGCTGGTGATCGTCGGCGCGCCCGGCTGGCTCAGCGACGAGCTGGTGGCGCAGATCAAGGCCGCCGGCCAGCGCGGCGAGAACGTGGTCTGGCTCAGCCGCCTGACCGACGACGCCCAGCTGCACCACATCTACGCCGGCGCCGGCGCCTTCATCTTCCCGTCGCTGCACGAGGGCTTCGGCCTGCCGCTGGTGGAAGCCTTCGCCAGCGGCGTGCCGGTGGCCACCTCCAACGCCACCTCGCTGCCGGAAGTGGCGCAGGGCGCGGCGCTGGAATTCGATCCGCTGTCGGTGCCGGAGATCACGGCCGCGATGACCACGCTGGCGCGCGACGACGCGCTGCGCCAGCGCTGCATTGCCGCCGGCCGCCGCCGCGCGCTGGAGCTGACCTGGGACGCCGCCGCCCGCCGCACCGTCGAGGTGTACCGCGACGTCCTGTCCAATTGAAGCATCACTGAAGCTGCCATGCGCGTCCTCCATTTCTACAAGACCTACTACCCGGACACCTGGGGCGGCATCGAGCAGGTGATCCGCCAGCTGTGCGTGGGCACCAGCCGCCTCGGCGTGCGCAACGAGGTGCTCACGCTCACGCGCGACCGCGGCCCGGCGCGGATCGAGTTCGAGGGCCACACCGTGCACCGCGCGCGGCTCGATTTCGAGATCGCCTCCACCGGCTTCTCGGCCGGGGCGATCCGCCAGCTGGCGCGCCTGGCGCGCGACGCCGACGTGATCCACTACCATTTCCCGTGGCCGTTCATGGACCTGGCCCACTTCCTGGCGCGCATCGACAAGCCCAGCGTGGTGACCTACCACTCGGACATCGTGCGCCAGAAGAACCTGCTGCGGGTGTACGGGCCGCTCAAGCGCGGCTTCCTGCGCAGCGTCGACACCATCGTCGCCACCTCGCCCAACTACCTGGCCTCGTCGCCGGTGCTCAAGCGCTTCGAGCACAAGACGCGCACCATCACCTACGGCCTGGACAAGACCATCTATCCGCAGCCGCCGCAGTCGCTCAAGGACCAGTGGCGCGCGCGCTGCGGCGAGCGCTTCTTCCTGTTCGTCGGCGTGCTGCGCTACTACAAGGGCCTGCACATCCTGCTCGACGCCATGGCCAACCTCGACTACCCGGTGGTGATCGTCGGCGCCGGCCCGGTCGAGCAGGAGCTCAAGGAGCACGCGCGCCGCCTCGGCCTGACGTACGTGATCTTCGTCGGCGCGGTCGAGGAGCTGGACAAGGTGGCGCTGCTGGAGCTGAGCTACGCGATGGTGTTCCCGTCGCACCTGCGCTCGGAGGCGTTCGGCATCTCGCTGCTGGAGGGGGCGATGTACGGCAAGCCGATGATCTCCAGCGAGATCGGCACCGGCACCACCTACATCAACATCGACAACGAGACCGGGCTGGTGGTGCCGCCGGACGATCCGGCCGCCTTCGGCGCGGCCATGCGCACGCTGTGGGAGCAGCCGGAACGCGCCGCCGAGATGGGCCGGCGCGCCGCGGCCCGCTACTGGGAGCTGTTCACCGCCGAGACCATGGCGCGCAACTACCACGCGCTGTACACCGAACTGGCCGCCGGCCGGGGCCGGTCCCAGGCTTGATCTGGCGCAAGGCCATCATTGCCGGGCGCGGCTATGATGGCGGTCGAACTCCGCGCCCCGCCGATGGTCCTCAAAGTCGGCGCCGCCAAGCCGGCGCCCCCCCTGTGCGACGCAACGACGTCGTCCGGGCGGGAGTTCACCACCAGCGCCCGCGCGCCACGGGGTAGAATACCGCACCATCCTGAATCCCGGAGATCCGCGTGCGCTGCCTGGTTATTGAAGACGAAGCCGAAACGGCCAACTACATCTGCAAGGGCCTGCGTGAGGCCGGCTACCTGGTCAGCGCCTGCGACAACGGCCCCGACGGCCTCGACCTCGCGGTCGGCAGCGACTGGGACATCATCATCCTCGACCGCATGCTGCCCGGCCGCATCGACGGCCTGTCCATCGTCGACAAGCTGCGCGCGCTGGGCAAGCAGACCCCGGTCATCATCGTCAGCGCGCTGACCTCGATCGACGCCCGCGTCAGCGGCCTGCGCGGCGGCGCCGACGATTACTTGTCCAAGCCGTTCGCCTTCTCCGAGCTGCTGGCGCGCATCGAGGCGCTGCAGCGGCGCAGCGCGCCCGGCGCCGACAGCTCGACCTTGCAGGTGGCCGACCTCAAGCTGGACCTGCGCACCTTGCGCGTGACGCGCGGCGCCAAGGTCATCACGCTGCAGCCGCGCGAATACCGGCTGCTGGAATACCTGATGCGCAACGTCAACCAGGTGGTGACCCGCACCATGCTGCTTGAATCGGTGTGGGACTACCACTTCGACCCGCAGACCAACGTCATCGACGTCCAGATCAGCCGCCTGCGCGCCAAGGTCGACAAGGACTTCCCCGTCATGCTGATCCACACGCTGCGCGGGGTCGGCTACCGCATGGGCCCGACCCCGCCCGAGGACGCCGGGCCGGCCGGCGGCGCCGCCCAGTGATCAACCTGCGCGCCTCGATCGCGGCCCGGCTGGTGCTGGGCTACGGCCTGCTGGGCACGGCCTCGATCGTGTTGGTGTCGGCGGTGTTCTACCGCGGCACCGTGGGCGTGCTGGACCAGGACATCGACGGCCGCATCATGGCGCAGTCGGACCGCCTGGTGGCGCGCGCCGGCGGCCAGCCGCACGGCGCGCTGTCGGCCGAGGTGCGGCGCCTGCTGGAGGACGGCATCGACAGCGACCGCGAGATCTTCGAGCTGCTGGCGGCCGACGGCACGCCGCTGGCCGGCAACCTGGGCCCCTTGC
>NZ_WWCX01000196.1:0-3996 GCF_009857655.1 Duganella vulcania | reverse complement strand
GCTGGTGCTGCGCAACGAGGCGCTGGCGACATCGGCCTCGTATTTTTCCGCGCGCCGCCACGGCGGCCGCCAAGTGAGCGCGCTGGTCGACGGCCGCAGCGGCGAGCCGCTGGTGACGCCCGCCAGCGTGTCGGTGCGGGCGCCGCGCTGCGACATCGCCGACGCGCTGACCAAGGTGGTGCTGGCCAGCGGCGACGCCCGCCACCCCGCGCTGGCCGGATTGCATGCCGCAGCGTTTATAATCTAGCCGATGCATACACACCGTCACCGTCCCCACGTCAACCTGCGCGTCGAGCGCTGGCACCGCCGCTGCATCTACGCCAGTTTCGCCGCGCTGCTGCTGAGCGGCGCCGCCTGGCTGCTGGCGCGCTACTTCTTCCGCCCTGTCGGACAATTCGGCGAAACCGTCAATCCATTGGAACCGTGGTCGATGAAGCTGCATGGCGCCGCCGCGATGGCGATGCTGTTCTTCATCGGCAGCCTGATGAACGCGCACATCCGCCGCGCGCTCAAGGCGGGCCGCAACCTGGCGACCGGATGGGGCATGATAGGCGCGATGGCGCTGCTGACCGCCAGCGGCTTCGGCCTGTACTATCTCGCGGGCGAAAGCGACCGCCCCGTGTGGTCGGCGATCCACTGGGCCATCGGCCTGGCCGCCGCGCTGCTGTTCGTGCTGCACGTGGTGCTGGGCCGCCGCGCCGTGCACCGGCCCTGAGCGCCTCCAGGACCAGCCGTCAGTTGGCCTTGGCCGCGTCGTCCAGATTGAGGCCGCTCATCTGCAGCGCGATGGCCAGCGCCGTGTCGGCCGTGGCCAAGTGGGCATGGAACCACGGCAGCACCAGGCCGACGGTGCTGCGGCAGTTTTTCAGGTCGTCCAGGTCCAGTTGATTCAGCTTGCTCAGCACGCGCGCGTGCTGTTCGCGGTGGCTGTGCAGCGCGGGATAGTCGATCGCCTCCATCAGCGTTTCCTCGTGGCGGAAGTCGGCCTCCAGGCAGTCCACCAGTTGCTCCAGCCCGGCGGCGAAGTCTTCATCCTTGCTGTGCATGAGCGTCTTGATCTGCTCGGCCAGCGCCTCGTGCGCCTCGTCGAACAGCGGTATGCCCAGCGCCATGTCCGGGGTCCAGCCGGTTTCTTCCATGATATGCCTCTTTGTGGTTCGCGCCGGCGCAGGCTGCGCCGCCAACCATGACTATGGGCGGTTGGCGCGGCCAAATCCATGATGCAGATCAAATAATCCGGGGCTGCCCTCACTCGACCGCGGCGCGTTCCTCCACGCCGGCGCACTTGGCCAGCCACACGCGGAACTGGTCGGCGGGCAGCGGCCGCCCGTACAGGTAGCCCTGGTAGCGGTGGCAGCCCGACTGCTCCAGCAGCGCCGCCTGCTCGGCGGTCTCCACCCCCTCGGCGATGACGTCCAGGCCCAGGCTGCGGGAAATGGCGATGATGGTCAGCACGATGGCCTGGTCGCTGCTGTCGCTGGCCAGGTCGCGCACGAAGGAGCGGTCGATCTTCAGCTGGCTCAGCGGCAAGCGCTTCAGGTACTGCAGCGACGAGTAGCCGGTGCCGAAATCGTCCAGCGAGAAGCGCACGCCCAGGTGGCGCAGCTGCTGCATGATGTTGATGGTTTCCTCGATATTCTCCAGCAGCATGCCCTCGGTCAGCTCCAGCTTGAGCAGCGCCGGGTCGATGCCGTGGCGCTCCAGCGCGGCCCGCACCTGCTCGCAGAAATCGCGCTGGTGGAACTGGGCGGCGCTGACGTTGACCGCCATCACCAGGTGCGCCATGGCCGGCTCGTTGCGCCACTGGCGCAGCTGGGCGCAGGCCGTGTCGATCACCCACTGGCCGATCGGCACGATCAGGCCGGTCTCCTCGGCCACCGGGATGAAGCTGTCCGGCGCCATGAAGCTGCGGTCGGCCAGGCGCCAGCGGATCAGCGCCTCGGCGCCGATCGGCTTGCCCATCCCGTTCACCTGGACCTGGTAGTACAGCTCGAACTGATGCTCGACGACAGCGTGGCGCAGCGCTTCCTCCAGCCGCGCCCGGCTGCTGATGCTGTCCTGCATTTTCTGGTCAAAGAAGCGCAGGCCGTTGCGGCCGGTCTGCTTGGCCTGGTACATGGCGATGTCGGCCTGCATCAGCAACTCCTCCGGTTGCGCCGGCCAGCCGTCGTGGAACAGCGTCACGCCCATGCTCGGCGTGCTGTGGCACTGGTGCGCGCCCAGCGTGTAGGGCCGGTTCAGGTCGCCCAGGATCTTCGCGCCCACCGCCTCGGCGTGCGCGATCGCGCCCGGCTCGTCGCAACCCAGGCCCTCCAGCAGCACCACGAATTCGTCGCCGCCCAGGCGCGCCACCGTGTCGCCCTGGCGCAGGCAGGCCTGCAGGCGCGCGCCCACCTGTTGCAGCAGCAGGTCGCCAATGTTGTGGCCCAGCGTGTCGTTGAGCGTCTTGAAATTGTCGAGGTCGATGAACATCAGGGCGCCGTAGCGGTCGTGCAGCTTGCTCGCATCCAGCACCTGGCGCAGGCGCTCGAGCAGCATGCGGCGGTTGGGCAGGCGGGTCAGCGGATCGTAGAACGCCAGCGTGCGGATGGCGTCGCTGGCGGCCTTGCTCAGCGTGATGTCGCTCAGCCCCGCCACGTAGTTGCTGACGTGGCCCTCCTGGTCGCGCACCGCCGCGATGCTCAGGTGCTCGGGATAGACCTCGCCGTTCTTGCGGCGGTTCCAGATCTCGCCGGCCCAGCTGCCTTGCTCGGCGATCGTGGCCCACATGGCCTTGTAAAAGTCGGCATCGTGGCGGCCCGAGCTGAGCATGCGCGGCGTGCGGCCCACCGCCTCCGCCACCGTGTAGCCGGTGATGCGGGTGAAGGCCCGGTTGACCTTGAGGATCACGCCGCGGCTGTCGGTCACCATCAGGCCCTCGGACGACTCGAAGGCGATGGCGGCGATGCGCAGGTCGGCGTCGGCCAGGTGGCGCTCGGTGATGTCCTCGTGCACCACCAGCGCGCCCTGCCAGTTGTGCGCCATCGGCGACACCGTCATGCGGAACCAGCGCTGCCGCTGCGCCGTATGGCTGGGGTACTCCATCTGGAATTGGCGGCTGCGCCCGGCCAGCACCGCGCCCACGCCGGCCTCGGCCTTGATGCCGCCGTCCTCCTCCAAGCCCTCGGCCTCGCGGCAGGCGGCCAGGTAGTCGCCGCCGATGCCCGGCGTCAGCATCGCCTGCCCCGGCAGCGGCCGCACCTGGCCGCTCTGGCGCCAGGCGGCGTTGACGGCCAGCACCGCACCATCGCTGGCCAGCACGGCGATCTGTTGGTGCAGCGCGTCGAACACGGCGCAGGCGGCGTCCAGGCAGCCCCCGTCCGGCCCCGGCGACGCCGGCCGCAACGCCGCCGACAACGCCCCATCCGTCGTGATGCAGGAAAAATCGCAACGCGCGCCGTCCGCGCGTGACGTGGCTCGTGGTCTCTGGTGGTGGGTCATGAGTAGCCTCGATACAGGATAGTTTCCACAAGGATACTGATCCAAATCAATAAAAGATTTGATGCATATCAATTTTCAGCGACGCCGTCCGGCGCGCCGGCGCCGCCCCAGCGCATCACCATGGCGTGGAACTGGGCCGCGCTGAACGGCTTGCTCAGGTAATCGTCCATGCCGGCCGCGACGCAGCGTTCGCGGTCGCCTTCGATCACGCTGGCCGTCAGCGCCACCACCGGCGTGCGGGCCAGGCCCTCGGCCGCCTCGCGCGCGCGCCAGCGGCGGCAGGCGGCGTAGCCATCCAACACCGGCATCATGCAATCCATCAGCACCAGGTCGTAGCGGCGCGCGGCCAGCGCGTCGAGCGCCTGCTGGCCGTCCGGCGCCTCGTCCACCTGCCAGCCCTGGCGGGCCAGCAGCACGCGCGCCAGCTGCCGGTTCATCTCGTTGTCCTCCACCACCAGGATGCGGCGCTGCGACATGCTCACCTCGGCCGGCGGCGCGGCGGGCGCGGCCGGTGCG
>NZ_WWCX01000195.1:0-4138 GCF_009857655.1 Duganella vulcania | reverse complement strand
CGCCGCCGCCGCTGCGCGTCGCGCTGGCCACCACCCACCTGCCGCTCAAGGACGTGGCGGCCGCGCTGAGCCTGGACGGCCTGGCGCGCGTGCTCGACATCATCGACCACGACCTGCGCAGCAAGTTCGGCATCGCCGCCCCGACCATCCTGGTGTGCGGCCTGAACCCGCACGCGGGCGAGGGCGGCTACCTGGGGCGCGAGGAGATCGACATCATCGCGCCGGCCATCGCGGCGGCGCAGGCGCGCGGCATCGACGCGCGCGGGCCGTACCCGGCCGACACGCTGTTCCAACCCAAATACCTGCAAGACGCCGACTGCGTGCTGGCCATGTACCACGACCAGGGCCTGCCGGTGCTCAAGTACGCCACCTTCGGGCGCGGCGTCAACATCACGCTGGGCCTGCCGCTGATCCGCACCTCGGTCGACCACGGCACGGCGTTGGACCTGGCGGCCCGGGGCCTCGGCCTGGCCGATGGCGGCAGCATGGACGCCGCGCTCGACGCCGCCGTGGCGATGGCCAATGCCTCCCTTCACCTCAACCAAGAACAATTATGAAACACGTCGCCCGCAAACGCTTCGGCCAAAACTTTTTACATGACAAATACGTCCTCTCCAGCATCACCGAGGCGATCGCCCCGGCGCCGGACGACACGATGGTCGAGATCGGGCCCGGCCTGGGCGCGATGACCGAGCAGCTGATGCGCACGCTGGACCAGATGCACGTGGTCGAGCTCGACCGCGACCTGGTGGCGCGGCTGGAAAAGACCTACAACCCGGCCAAGCTGACCATCCACGCCGGCGACGCGCTCAAGTTCGACTTCGGCAGCATTCCGGTGCCGGCCGGACGCAAGCTGCGGGTAGTCGGCAACCTGCCGTACAACATCTCCAGCCCGTTGCTGTTCCATCTGGCGACGTTCGCGCCGCTGGTGCAGGACCAGCATTTCATGCTGCAAAAGGAAGTGGTGGAGCGCATGGTGGCCGAGCCGGGCAGCAAGACCTACGGCCGGCTGTCGGTGATGCTGCAATGGCGCTACGACATGTCGCTGCTGTTCGTGGTGCCGCCGGAAGCGTTCGACCCGCCGCCGAAGGTGGAGTCGGCCATCGTGCGCATGGTCCCGGTGGCCAACCCGCTGCCGTGCGACGGCGCGGTGCTGGAGGCGGTGGTGCTGAAGGCGTTCTCGCAGCGGCGCAAGGTGATCCGCAACTGCCTGGCCGGCATGTTCACCGAGGCGCAGATCATCGAGGCCGGCATCGACCCGACCATGCGTCCGGAAACGGTCGGCCTGGCGCAGTACGTGGCGCTGGCCAACCTGCTGTAAATAAATTTGGGGTCAAGTCTGACATTCGGACACGGGCTCTGCCGTAGCGGCCACTACGGCAGAGCCCGTGTCCGAATGTCAGACTTGACCCCAAATTGGCAAAAAAAAGCCCGCTGGTGAAAGCGGGCTAAATCCAATTCCTTTGCAAGAAGTGGAGGAGACAGGTGCAGTATGCTGCGACGCGGCATATAACGCAACTTTATTTTTCGAATATCGATCATCACGATAACGAATAACTGTCTCCCGCTCCCTCCCCGCCCTTACTTCGGTGTGCAGCTCAGGATCATGTTGCTGACGATGACGCCGTTGACCACACCGGTGTTGTTGGCCAGCGTGCAATTGATGTCGGCCGGCTGCGACAGGATGGTCACGCCGTAGGCCGCGCCGTCGGCCACCGCCGGCAACTGGAACTCGCCCTTGCCCAGCACGGTGTCGTTGGCGTTGGCGCTCGACACCGAGACCTGGCCGCCGGTCGAGCCGTTCAGCAACACGACCACGCGCGGGGCGGCGGCCGTGGTGCCGCTGGCGGGGGTCGGGAACAGGCCGGTGAAATAGCCGCCCACGGTGTAGCTGTTCTGGATGCAGCGGATCGCCACGGCGATCGACACCGTGTGGCCGGCCGAGCCGGAGGCGCCGGCGATCGGCGCGCAGGTCTGGTGCGCCGGGTTGGCCTGCACGGTGACGTTGTAGTCGGTGCCGTAGGAAATCTGGCGCGGCATCGTGAAGCTGGTGGCGCCGGACGGCACCGGCAGCGTGTCGCTGCCGTTGGCCAGCACCAGGCCGCTGTTGTTCAAGCCCTCGATGCTGCCCTGCACGGCGAATTGGGCCTTGCCGCCGCAGGCGGACAGCGCGGCGGCCAGCATCAGCGCCGCGACGGCGCTCAAAGTCGAAAATTTCATGGTGTACTCCAAAAAGAGGCGGGCGGGCCGGCCATCGCGCGGAGGGCCGGCCCCGGAATTAATTGCAGGTGACGACCAGGTCGGCGTAGTTCTTGCCCGGCATGTTGCCGGTGGGGTTGGCGACCGCGCAGACCTGGGTCTGCTTGGTGGCCGGATCGACCGGTTGCGACAGCACCGTCACGCCGTACGGCGATCCGTCGGCGACCTTGCTGGGGAAGGTGAAGCCGACTTGGGCGCCGGCGGTGGCCGGCGGCAGCACGCTGACCAGGTCGGCGCCGTTGGCCAGCACCAGGCCCTGATAGCGCAGGCCGCTGACGTTGCCGCCCAGCGTATACGGATTGGTGATGCAGTTGAACGCGATCGAGTACGAGGTGTAGGCGTTGGCCTTGCCGGTGTTGGAGTTGTTGAGCGCCGTGCAGATGGCGCCGGTGGGCTGAGTATCGATCTCGATGTCGAATTCCTCGTCGACCGCGGCCAGGCGGGTGAACACGAAGCTGGTGCTGTTGACCGGGATGGCCAGGCGTTCGTTGGTCTTCTTGTTGATCAGGACCAGGTCGGGCTTGTTCAGGCCGGTGATGGTGCCCGACAGGGCCAGGTTGCCGTTGCCGCCGCCGCAGGCGTTCAGCAGGGCGGCGCACGCCAGGGCAAGGCCTGAACGCAGGTACACACTTTTCATAACAATCTCTCTCCAAATCGAATAGGGCCGGGCAACGGGCGGGTGCAGCATCTTACACGCGTTGGCCGGTATTTTAGTGCATTTGGTAACACTGGGGCCGCTAAGCGATGTAACAGCTTGTGACACCCGGGGCCGCCGCGGCGCTCAGCGCACCTGCGCCACCGCGCAGCGCGAGCGCTTGCCGTCGAGCTGGCAGCTGTTGCGCACCCGGCCCTGCAGGTCGTGCACCTGCACCAGCCAGCGGTCGGCGTCCTGGCGCTCCATGGTCATGAAGCCGAAGCCGTCGACCCAGGAACTGAACTGCTCGACCTGCGCGCCCGGCGCCGGCGTCACGCCGTCCGGCAGGCGCTCGGGCAGCGGCACGGTGTCCTCGGCGGTGCCGGAAAAGCCGGAGATGAACTGGCTCGGGTGGCCGCCGGCGAAGCTGACCTGCTCCCACAGGTGCACGTGGCCCGACAGCATGGCCTGCACCGAGGCCGGCAGCAGGCCCGGGTTGAGCGAGCCGAAGGTCTGCTGCAGGCCGGCGTCGCCCGTCAGCAGCCGGATCGAGCCGTCGGCGCGGCGGTCCGCGCCCATGCCCAGCAGCGGATGGTGGGTGATGCCGATGTTGCGCGGCGCCTGCTGCGCCAGCGCGTCCAGCTGCCGGTACAGCGTGCGGTACTGCTCGTAGCCCTGATCGCCCGGCTTGAAGCCCTTCCACGTGGTGTTGGCGGTGTCGAGCACCAGCAACTGGGTGTCCTGGCCGATCGGCACGGCATAGGGCGCGCTGTAGTTGCCGAGCACGTCGTCGCCGGCGTTGTTGCAGTCGCGCCCGGCGGCCAGCGGACGCGGATCGAGCAGGCGCCAGTAGCCCTGGCCGCCGCGCTGGCAGTTCTCGTGATTGCCGCGCGCCATGATCCACGGCGCCGCCCGCAGCAGCGCCGCGCCGGGCGCGAAGAAGTCGGCGTTCCAGGCGTCCCAGCCGTAGCCCCACGGGCTGCCGGCGCAACCGGCGTCGCCGTCCGGGCAGGCGTTCTCGCGGTAGTGGTAGTCGCCGACGTGGATCACCAGCTCCGGGCCCCACGCGGCGGCGGCCGCCGCGATGGCGGCGAACGGATAGTCGGCCGCGCGGTTGCAGGCCTGGTAGCTGTTGGAACTCTTTTGCAGGCGGCAGCCGGTGTCGCCGATGACCACGATGCGGCGCGGCGCGGCCACCGGCTGCGGCAGCGCGCGGCCCAGCACGCTGGCCTGGGCATGGCCGCC
>NZ_WWCX01000194.1:0-4151 GCF_009857655.1 Duganella vulcania | reverse complement strand
GCCCGCCGCCGCGCAGCAACTGGCGCAGAAGGGTGGGGAGCATGGTCCGGCGGCAGCCGCGCCGGGGTCGGCCCCCTTGCCGCTGGCGGGGCGGCCGCTGAAACCGGGGGAGATTCCGCCGCAGGCGGCGTTGCATCCGCAGCCGGCGACACCGGCACAGCCTGCCCCGCGCCCCGAGTCACATCCGTCCGGCGTGCAACATGCGCAAACGGAAGCGCGACCGCCGCCGGGGCAGCATCCTGTAGCGGAACCGCATGCGTTGACGCCGCCGCAGCCTATGGCGCAAGCAGCGCATCCGCAACCGGTGCCGCATCCGCAAGCGGAGGCCCGGCCGCAACCGGCGCCGCATCCGCAGGCGGAAGCCCGGCCGCAACCCGCGCCGCATCAGCAGGCGGAAACCCGGCCGCAACCGGCGCCGCATCCGCAGGCACAGGCCCACCCGCAACCGGCGCCGCATCCGCAAGCCGAGGCGCGCTCGGCCCCGCCGCCGCAGCATGGGGCGCAGCATCCGTCAGCCGAGGCGCCGCCGCATCGCGAGGCCGCGCATCACGATCCCAAGCAGGAACCGAAGCGCGAATAGCGCCCCGCGCCTACAGGACGCCGTAACGGCTGCGGATTTCCGCCAGCACGCCTTGCTTCTCCAGCCGCAGAATGGCGGCGTTGAGCAGGTCGAGCTCGGCCTGGGTCGTGCTGTGCTTGTTGAGCATCAGATGCACCGGCGCCCGCAGCACGGTGAACGGCAGCGGCGCGATGGCGATGCCTTGTTCCCGCGCCTCGTGGCGCAGGGCGGCGGTGTCGCCGAGGATCAGTTCGGCCCGTCCGGCGTCCAGCATGCGCAAGCCCTGCTCGAAGCTGAGGAAGGTGCTCAGGTGGCCCGATTCCAGCAACTGCGGCTGCACGCGCGCATACGCCGCGCCATACCAGCCCAGCTTGGGCGCCAGCAGCGACAGCTTTTTTCCCGCCAGCGCCTCGACGCTGCGCACCTCGCGGTAGCGCGCCAGGTTGGCGCTGCGGGTGAACACGCTGACCGATTCAAAGCGGTAGGCCAGGCTGAAGCGCGCATACTTGCGCCGCTCGGCGGTGTCGGACGCGGCCAGCAGCAGGTCCAGCCCGCCCTGTTCGAACTGGCGCTGGCGGCGCGCGGTCGGCAGCGCCGGCAGCAGCTGCAGCGTGCAGCCGGCTTCCCTGAAGATCGCCTGCGCTAGCTCCAGGTCCAGCCCGGCCGGCGGGCCGTCGGGCCGGGTGTAGACATAGGGCGGCCATTGTTCCAGCGCCATTTTCATCTGGCACGACGCGGCCTGCGCCTGCAACGCGGACGCGACCATGAACGCCATGACGGGACCGACGCGACGCGCTTGCATGGCGTAACCCTCTCTAGTTCTATGGCTACAATTTGCCAGATGCGGCGGGAATGTCAAGGCCGCCGATCGTCCGCCATCGACCCGGGCGCGGCATGGCTATTGCGTTCACCGCGTAGCTGGATGAAAATGGGCGCCTTGCCTAGCAATTAACAACCGCGCGCCGGACTGGAACCTTCTGTTGACCTCCCCCCTCGAAATCGCCGCCAACGTCGTCATGACGGCCTCCATCGTCCTGGCCGGACGCAACAACGTGCATTCGTGGTGGCTGGGCGTGGTGGGCTGCGCGATGTTCGCCGCGCTGTTCTACAGCGTCAAGCTGTACGCCGACGTGGCGCTGCAGCTGTTCTTCATCGTGACCTGCTTCATCGGCTGGTTGCGCTGGCTGCGCGGCGACGCCGGCGGCGCGCTGCCGATCAGCCGCGCCAGGCTGGGCGCGCTCGGCTGGATGGTCGGCGTCGGCATCGCGGCCACGCTGGGCTACGGCCTGATGCTGCAGGCCTACACCAACGCCTACGCGCCGTTCATCGATTCGGCGGTGCTGATGTTCAGCATCGTGGCCCAGCTGCTGCTGATGGGGCGGCGCGTCGAGACCTGGCCGTTCTGGCTGCTGGTCAACACCATCTCGGTGCCGCTGTACGCCAGCCGCGGCCTGCACCTGACCGCGCTGTTGTACGCGGCCTACTGGATCAACGCGCTGGTGTCGTGGTTCTTCTGGCGGCGCCAGATGCGCCAGGACGACGCCCAAGCCACAGTGAACGCAATGAAGGGGTGACATTCCCCGTTTGCCGACTTATGATGATATTTCCATACGGAATGGCCTGAGGAGATACCATGCAATGGTTTTATGATTTAAGAATCGGCAAGAAGCTGATCGTGTCGTTCGGTGTGGTGATTGCGCTGACCTGCGCCCTGGGGCTGTTCACGCTCAGCCAGCTTGCCAGGGTGAACCAGGCCTCGACCGACATCGCCACCAACTGGATGCCGGCGGTGCGCTACCTGGGGCAGATGCAGGCCTCGCTGTCGCGCTTCCGCATCTCCGAGGCCACCCACATCTTGCTGGCCGAGGACGCTGAAATGACCGCCACCGACAAGTCGATGGCGTCCCGCCTGGAAACCTTGCGCAAACAGCAAGCGTCGTACGCGGCGCTGGTGTCCGAGCCGGAGGAAAAGCGCATCTACACCGAGCTGCAGAAATCGCTGGACGATTACCTGGCCACCAGCGGCAAGCTGACCGCGCTGTCGCGCGAGGGCAAGAAGGACGACGCGCGCGCGCTGTTCCGCGGTGGTTCCAACAAGCTGTTCCGGCAGGTCAACGAGCAGCTTGACGCGCTGGTCAAGATCAACGACGACGGCAGCGCCGCCGCCGACAAGTCGGCCTCCGACACCTATTCGATGTCGCGCAAGATGGTGCTGGGCACGCTGGCGCTGCTGATCGTGGTCAGCGCGGTGCTGGCGACCATGGTGGCGCGCATTGTCGCCGCGCCGCTGGAGGAGGCGGTGGACATCGCCCAGCGCGTGGCCGACGGCGACCTGACCGGCCACATCGTCAGCCACGGCAAGGACGAGACGGGCCAGCTGATGCATTCGCTCAAGGCCATGAACGACAGCCTGCTGCGGGTGGTGGGCGAGGTGCGTGGCGGCACCGACACCATCGCCACGGCGTCGGCGGAAATCGCCAGCGGCAACCTGGACCTGTCGGCCCGCACCGAGGGCCAGGCCAGCTCGCTGGAGGAGACCGCGTCGGCGATGGAGGAACTGACCTCGACCGTGAAGCAGAACGCCGACAACGCGCGCCAGGCCAACCAGCTGGCGCAGTCGGCGTCCGGCACGGCGGCCGACGGCGGCAAGGTGGTGGGCGAGGTGATCGCCACCATGGAATCGATCAGCGCCTCGTCGCGCAAGATTGTCGACATCATTTCCGTCATCGACGGCATCGCGTTCCAGACCAACATCCTGGCGCTGAACGCGGCGGTCGAGGCGGCCCGCGCGGGCGAGCAGGGCCGTGGCTTCGCGGTGGTGGCTTCCGAGGTGCGCAACCTGGCCCAGCGCTCGGCGGCGGCGGCCAAGGAAATCAAGGGCCTGATCGACGATTCGGTGCAGCAGGTGGACAACGGCACGGCGCTGGTGCAGCAGGCCGGGAGCACGATGGAGCAGGTGGTGGCCAGCGTGCGCCGGGTGAGCGACGTGGTGGCCGAGATCTCGGCCGCCAGCAGCGAGCAGAGCACCGGTATCGAGGAGGTCAACAAGGCTATCACGCAGATGGACGAGGTGACCCAGCAGAACGCCGCGCTGGTCGAGGAGGCGGCCGCCGCGGCAGGTTCGCTGCAGGACCAGGCCGCCAAGCTGGCCAGCGTGGTGGCGGTGTTCCGCCTGCGCTGACGCGCCCCGCGCCGCCCGACAACGCCGCCGGCATCAGCCGTGCGGCGTTTTTTTATGCTGGATGGCCTGGCGGAAGGCGCTCGGCGTCGTGCCCAGGCGCTCGCGGAAGGCGGTGGCGAAATTGCCGGCGTTGTTGAAACCGATCATCAGGGCGATGTCCTGCACGTCGATGTCGGTGTCGCGCAGCAGTTCCTCGCCGCGCCGGATGCGCGCCTCGCGGATGTAGGCGAACACGGTCATGCCGGTCTGTTCGCGGAACACCTGCGACAGCTTTTCGCGGTAGGTGCCGACGCTGCGGGCGATGTCGGCCAGGCCGGGCAGCGAGGCCAGGTTGTCGGCGATCAGGCGCTTGGCGGCGTTGACCAGCACCGCGTCGGGGTCGGCCTCGGCCGGGCGCGGCGCCGGCGCGGC
>NZ_WWCX01000193.1:0-4188 GCF_009857655.1 Duganella vulcania | reverse complement strand
GCCGCGCGCACCAGCGTGCCGCTGCCGCCGGCGGCCGGCACGCGCGACGCCGCCGATACCGGCTGGCGCGACTACTTCACCGATCCGCGCCTGCAGCAGCTGATCGCCGCCGCGCTGGAGAACAACCGCGACCTGCGCACCGCCGCGCTGCGCATCGAGGAAGCGCGCGCGCAGTACGACATCCAGTCGGCCGACCGCCTGCCGAACGTGAACCTCAACGCCGGCGCCACCAAGGCCAAGACGCCGGCCTTCCTGTCGCCGGGCGGCCAGACCAGCATCGGCAAGCGCTATGATGCCGGGCTGGCGCTGTCCTCCTTCGAGCTGGATTTCTTCGGCCGCGTGAAAAGCCTGAACGACGCGGCGCTGGCGGCCTACCTCGCCACCGACGAAGCGCGCCAGGCGGCGCAAATCAGCCTGGTGGCGCAGGTGGCGCAAGCCTACTACACCGAACGCGCCTACGCCGAGCAGTACGCGCTGGCGCAGCAGACCTACGACGCGCGCGCCCGCACCTACAAGTTGACGCAGCAGCGCGCCGAAGTGGGCGCCTCGTCTCGGCTGGACCTGCGCTCCAACGAGACGCTGATGGAAACCGCGCGCGCCGCCGCGCTCACGCTGGCGCGCCAGCGCGCGCAGGCGGACAACGCGTTGACGCTGCTGGTCGGCCAGCCGGCCAACGCCAGCCCCGCTGCCGGCGCCATGCCGAGCGACCAGCAGATCGACGCCCTGAGCGCATTGCCGACCGGCCTGCCGTCGGACCTGCTGACGCGCCGTCCCGACATCCGCGCCGCCGAGCAGCGTTTGAACTCCGCCAACGCCAACATCGGCGCCGCGCGCGCCGCCTTCTTCCCGCGCATCAGCCTGACGGCCGCGCTGGGCAGCAGCAGCCCGTCGCTGCATGGCCTGTTCGACAGCGGCTCGGGCAGCTGGTCGTTCGCGCCACAGCTGACGTTGCCGATCTTCGACGCCGGCCGCAACCGCGCCAACCTGAGCCTGGCCGAAGTGCGCAAGAACCTGGCCGTGGCCGACTACGAGAAGACCATCCAGACCGCCTTCCGCGAAGTGGCCGACGCGCTGGCCGCGCGCGACTACCTTGGCGAACAGGTCACCGCGCAGCGCGCCGTGCAGGACGCCCAGGCCGACCGCCTGAAGCTGTTGCAACTGCGCTTAGACAACGGCATCGCCAGCGCATTGGACGTGCTGGACGCGCAGCGCGAACTGTTCAGCGCCCAGCAGACGCTGGTGCAAGCACGCCTGCAGCGCACCACCAGCGCCATCGACCTGTACCGCGCCCTGGGCGGCGGCCTCAAATAAAGATGGGGTCAAGTCTGGCATTCGGACACGAGCTCTTCCGTAGCGAGGTCGCTACGGAAGAGCTCGTGTCCGAATGCCAGACTTGACCCCAATTTAATATGGCATCTCCTATCATTATTCGGCTTGGCGTTCGGGCGCGCGAGCGTATCGCGGCTGAGGGCGTTCGCGCGGCCGATGTCGCTATCGTGCCGGCCGCGGCCGGCGGGCCCAAGGGCCTGATCCTCCACGGCCTCGATTGCTGGATGTTCGGCCATTGGCTGCGCGCCGCGCCCCGTCCGCGCAAGCTGGTCGGCGCTTCGATCGGGGCGTGGCGCATGGCGGCCTCGGCCTTCGACGATCCGCTTGCCGCCCACCAGCGGCTGGCGCGGCTGTACGCCGGCCAGCGCTATCCGGCCAAGGTGACGCCCGCCTACGTCAGCCAGACCATCCGCGCCCTGCTCGATGAATTGCTCGACGGCCGCGCCGCCGAGGTGGCCGGCCATCCCGATCATCACGTCTCCGTGCTGACGGCGCGCGGCGTGGGCGCGCTGGGCAATACCAATGGCCAGCGCTGGCGCGAAATGGCCGGCTTCGCGCGCGCGGCCGCCGGCAACGTGCTGGCGCGCCGCCATCTGGCCTCATCGATGGAGCGCGTGGTGTTCCACAACCGGCGCGACGATGCGCAATGGCTGCGCCAGCCGTTCGACGCCTTCGCCGGCCATTTCGTCGGCCTCGACCCGGCCAACCTGCGCGAAGCGCTGCAGGCCTCGGGCTCGATTCCGCTGGTGCTTGAAGCGGTGTCGGCCATCGCCGGCGCGCCGGCCGGCGACTACTGGGACGGCGGCCTGATCGACTATCACCTGCACCTGCCCTACCAGCGCGATCCCGGCCTGGTGCTGTACCCGCATTTCAGCGACTACATCGTGCCCGGCTGGCTGGACAAGTCCATGCCTTGGCGCCACACCCGCCCCGGACCGGCCCACCCGGCCCTGGACAATGTGATCCTGGTCTCGCCCTCGCCCGAGTTCGTCGCCGGCCTGCCCAACGGCAAGCTGCCCGACCGCCGCGACTTCAAGGCCTACGGCCAGGACCACGCCGGCCGCCAGCGCGACTGGACCCGCGCCATCGCCGAGAGCGAACGCCTGGCCGAGGCCTTCGCCGCCTGGTGCGAACGGCCCGACCTGGCCCGCACAGCCGCCTTCTGATTGTTTCAAAAAAGCAACAGAAGCCCCCGAAGATTCATGCCAGCCGGCACCGGACGGGCGCATACTTGAGCACTGCAAGTTGCGTCCCACGGAGAATGAACATGAATTTTCTGACCCATCTGCGCATCGGCACCCGGCTCGCCGCCGGCTTCGCCATTGTCCTGCTGCTCGCTATCGGCGCCACCTCGGTGGCCTTGTACAACGCCCACGTCAACGCCGCCGCCACCCGCCACATGATGGAGCAGCCGCTGGCCAAGGAACGCCTGGCCTCCGACTGGTATGTGCTGATCTACTCGGCCGTGGCGCGCACCGCGCTGATCGCCCGCAGCAGCGACGACACGCTGTCGACCACCTTTGCCGACGTCATCGGCGCCAGCACCAAAAAAGGCGGCGAACTGCTGGGCCGGATCAAGGAACTGCTGTCCTCCGACCAGGAAAAGGCCGTGTTCGAAGCGTCGATGGGCCTGCGCAACACCTACCAGAAGGCCAAGACCGACATCATGAACGCCAAGAAGGCCGGCGACGCGGCCCAGGCGGAAAAGCTGTACAAGGACGTGTTCATGCCGTCGGCCGAGGCCTACCAGAACAAGGTGCAGGAGTTGCTGACCTTGCAGCGCAAGGCCATCGACGATACCGCCCACGAGATCGACGCGGCGAACGCCCGCAGCAATATGCTGCTGATGGTGCTGGCAACGCTGATGGTGGCGATCGGCTCGCTGGCCGCGTGGGTGATCTCGCGATCGATCACCGTGCCGCTCAAGTCGGCGGTGGCGATCGCCTCCACCGTGGCCAACGGCGACCTGACCACCCGCTTCGACGCCGAGACCAGCGGCTGCGAGATCGGCGAGCTGATGACCGCGCTCAAGGGCATGAACGACGCGCTGCACAACGTGGTCAGCCAGGTGCAGAGCGGCACCAGCACCATCGCCACCGCCTCCAATGAGATCGCGGCCGGCAATATGGACCTGTCGCAGCGCACCGAGGAACAGGCCAGCTCGCTGGAGGAAACCGCGTCGTCGATGGAGGAGCTGACCTCGACCGTGCGGCAGAACGCGGAGAACGCCAGGCAGGCCAACCAGCTGGCCCAGGCCGCCTCCGACGTGGCCGAGCGCGGCGGCACCATCGTCGGCCAGGTGGTCGACACCATGGGCTCGATCGACGCCTCGGCCAAGAAGATCGTCGACATCATCGGCGTGATCGACGGTATCGCCTTCCAGACCAATATCCTGGCGCTCAACGCGGCCGTGGAGGCGGCCCGCGCCGGCGAGCAGGGACGCGGTTTCGCGGTGGTGGCCTCGGAGGTGCGCAACCTGGCCCAGCGCAGCGCGGCGGCGGCCAAGGAGATCAAGGAGTTGATCGGCAATTCGGTCGAGCAGGTCGACATCGGCGCCAGGCTGGTGCAGCAGGCCGGCAGCACCATGGACGACGTGGTGTCCAGCGTGCGCCGCGTGACCGACATCATGGGTGAGATCACCTCGGCCAGCAGCGAGCAGAGCATCGGCATCGACCAGGTCAACACCGCCATCACGCAGATGGACCAGGTGACGCAGCAGAACGCGGCGCTGGTGGAACAGGCCGCCGCTGCGGCGGCCAGCATGCAGGAGCAGGCGGCGCGCCTGGCCGATGTGGCCGCGTCGTTCAAGCTGGGCGACGAGGCCGCGCAAGCGATGCCGGCGCCGCGCGCCACGCGCCC
>NZ_WWCX01000192.1:0-4251 GCF_009857655.1 Duganella vulcania | reverse complement strand
CGCGCAGCAGATCAAGCGCAAGCAGGAGATCTGGGCCGGCATCGACAAGGGCTGGAAGATCTACGAGCCGCTGCCCCAGGAGCCGGAGGAGGAGGCGCTGTGGAAGGTGTTTGTGGCGCGGACGGCTCGGTTTCGGCCCGCGCATGGGCGGACCACGCCGCTACGACGAGCGGCAGCAAATACTTGAACATCGAATTCTCCAGAAAGGAACAGGAATTCGACGAGACTCAGGCGTCTGGGAAAAGGGGCGAGGGCCTCGTCGCGCTAGGCGACGAGCAGCCAGTCGGGCCGCGCGGGCCCGTCGGAGATGAAGGACAGGTAGCGCGACGATGCGGGTGGCGCGTGGGCGCACGGCGCGGCGGCCAGCGCGATCGCGGCGCCGGCCGGTACCGAGGCCTGCACCGCGTGGTGGCAGACCTCGCAGTCGCTGTGGACCTTGGCCGGCTTGCCCTGGTCGGCGCCGTCGTCGGCGCCGTCGCCGGCCTGCGCCTGGTGGTGGTGGCCGTGGTGGCCGAAGTGCGCCGCCTTGGCCGGCTCGTGCTGGCAATACACCGCCGCCATCGACCAGGCGTACTGGATCGGCAGGATGGTGAGCAGCAGGATGAGCAGGATTTTTTTCACGCGGCCATTGTATCAGGGCGCGACATCGCCCGCCCGCTCGGCATGCGGCAGCGCGTAGCGCACCAGCGAGACCAGCATCTTGCCCGGCTCCTCGTTGAACATCTCGTGGGCCGAGTGCTCGAACCACACCAGCGCCTTGGACGGCGCCCGCACCCGCGCATACCACTCGGCCGTGGCCGACGCCGAGACGTTGTAATCGTGGCGGCCGTTGAAGATCACGATCGGGCAGTCGAAGCGCGTGATGCCGCTGAAGTCCATGGCGATGGTCTGCGCCAGCAGGTGGCTGGACGAGAAGTCGCCGGCCTCCCAGAGCGTGCGCAGCTCGGCGTCCGAATACTCCGGCGCCAGCCGCACCGCCGCCGACTCGGCGTCGAAGCCGCGCCGGTTGTACACGGCGCCGCCGTAGTGGCCCAGCCATTTGCGCTGCAGGTACAGGTCCTTGAGCGGCACCGGCGCGCCGGGCGCCGCGTAGGGCGCCAGCGCCTCCAGCTCGCGCACCGCCTGGGCGTTGCCGTCGGCGCGCGCCGCGTCCAGCGCGAAGCGCCAGCCGCGCCGCTCGCTCTCGGGCGAATCGGTGATCTGGCCCATGCCGATGTAGGCGTGCAGCCAGTCCGGGTGCCGGCGCGCCAGCTCGATGCCCAGCGAGCTGCCCCACGAATGGCCCATCACGAAGATGCGCCGCTTGCCGAACTCCTGGCGCAGCCAGGCCACCATCTCCTCGGCGTCGGCCAGCATGCGCGCGCGCGTCATGGTCGGCGCCACCAGCGCCGGATCGTTGGCCGCGTAGGTCTTGCCGGCGCCGCGCTGGTCCCACTGCACCACGGTGAAGTAATCCTCCCAGCCGCGCTGGAAGTACCAGCTGGTCGGCATGGCCACGTAACCGGGGCCGCCGTGCAGCATCAGCAGGATGGGGTTGCGGCGGTCGGCGCCGCGAACGGTGATGGCCTGGGCGATGCCGCCGATGCGCACCATCTCGCTGCGCTCGACGCCCTGGGGCGCGACGATGCGGCGCATGTCGGCGATGATGGCCACCGCCTCGGCGCGGCTGGCCGGGCGGGGGGCCTCCGGCGCGCCGGGGGCGTCGGCGGCATGGACGGCATGGGCGGCGGCGCACAGGCTGGCCAGCGCCAGCAACAGGCACTTGAACATGGGGGTCTCCTTGGCAAACGGGAAGAACGCCACTATAGCGCGGTCCGGCGCGGCCCGGCGCGGCCGGCCCGGCCGCACGATATTTTCAACTGGAAGCGCTCCCAGCCGCGTTGCGTAACAGGCATGTCATACGACGTCATTACTCTATGGCCTCCTTCATCTCATTCCAGGATTCGCCATGCATCGCCTCCCCGCCCGCCCGCTGCTGCTGGCCGCCAGCATCGCCCTCGCCCTCGCCGCCTGCGGCGCCAGCTCCGATGACCAGGTGCTGGTGATCCCGCCGCCGCCGGCCGACCAGGGCGCGGCCGAGGTGGTGGCGGTGCCGGCCGTCACCGCCTTCGTCGACACCGCCGCCACCAACCAGCGCGGCGACGCCCGCTACGCCACGCTGGCCACCAACGCCGGCGTGCGCGTGCTGGGCGGCTTCCTGCAGGTGTGGAAGCCGCTGACCGAGATCGTCGACGCCGGCGTCAGCGCCGACGCGGCGGCCGGCTTCCCGGCCGTGGTGCCGTCCGTCTGGACCGGCGTGCCCAACGACGGCAGCGACGGCGGCACCATCGTCAACGCCGCGGTGCACGCGGCCAATATCGACTACGTGGTGCGCGCCACCGCCGCCCGCACGCCGGCGCAGGCGCTGCAAGCCTACCTGGACGACCGCCGCGGCAAGGGCTACAGCGTGACCGACGGCCTGGGCCCGCTGACGGCGGCCTGGCGTGCGGCCGCCCAGCAGACCACCACCATTACCGCGATCGCCGACGACGCCACCGTCAAGTTGTACAACGACGGCGGCAACAACACCGGCGTCGGCGGCGCGGCCAACCCCGGCTTCGGCGCGGTGGTGGACCTGGTCAACCTGGTCGGCACCAACGGCTCGACCGAGCCGGCCAAGCGCTTCTACAAGTACGCCCGCCCCTACCGCTGGAGCAGCGCGGTGCAGGTGCTGCCGGCGCTGGCGCCGGCCAAGAGTTCCACGCCCACCACCGACGGCGGCTTCACCAGCGGCCATTCGGCCGAGGCGATGCGCGACACGCTGGCGATGGCGTACGCGCTGCCGGAGCGCTACCAGGAATTGATCAGCCGCGGGCTGGAGCTGGGCGAGGCGCGCATCTGGGCCGGCATGCACTCGCCGCTGGACGTGCTGAGCGGGCGCATCCACGCCACCGCCGTGGTGGCGGCCAACCTGGCCGACCCGGCCAACGCGGCCAAGAAAAGCGCGGCCGTGGCCCAGGCGCACGCCACGCTGATGGCCGCCACCGCCACCACGGCCGACAGCTTCGCGGCGTACGCGCAGTCGGGCGCGGGCGGCGACCGCTTCGCCGACCACGACGTCAACCAGGCCAACTACCTGCGCCGCAGCACCTACGGCCTGCCGCTGGTCGGCGCGGCCGGCGCGCCGGCCGTGGTGCCCAAGGGCGCCGAGGTGCTGCTGGAGACGCGCCTGCCCTACCTGAGCGAGGCGCAGCGGCGCGTGGTGCTCAAGACCACGGCGCTGCCGTCCGGCTCGCCGGTGATGGACGACCCCGAGGGCTGGGGCAGGCTGAACCTGTTTGCCGCGGCCGACGGCTACGGCGCCTTCAGCGGCAACGTGGTGCTGGTGATGGACGCGGCCAGGGGCGGCTTTAACGCGGCCGACCGCTGGCGCAACGACATCGGCGGCACGGGCAAGCTGGTCAAGCAGGGCAGCGGCACGCTCAGGCTGGCCGGCAACAACAGCTGGAGCGGCGGCACCGAGCTGGCCGCCGGCGCGCTCGAGGGCGACAGCGCCGCCGCCTTCGGCAACGGCGACGTCTACGTCAGCGGCGGCACCTTGATCGCCAACGCCCCGGCCGCGCTCAAATTGGCCGGCCGCTACACCCAGCTGGCCGGCGCCACCACGCTGGAGCTGGACCTGGGCGGCGGCGCGCGCGGCAGCCTGGCGGTGGCCGGCGACGCCGTGATCGCCGGCGGCACGCTGCACATCAAGTTCGCCGGCGGCTACCAGCCCAAGGCCGGCGAGGTGCTGACGGTGCTGACGGCCGGGCGCCTGACGGGCCGCTTCGCCGCCATCCAGGTCGACGGCCGCAGCGCCACGCCAAGCTACAGCGGCACGGCGCTGACGCTGACCATCGGCGGCTAAAGGTGCCGGCGGCGGCCTGATCGCCACAAGGCCGCCGCTTGAAACTACAATAGGGCTTCCCGGTTATCGAGAGGCAGCGCATGAATCCAGACGAGCAGCCCGCCGCATCGCAAGGCGACTTCTTCAACACGCTCAACGACAAGGTCGACGCCCACGGCGCGCTGGTCGACCGCTTCCACGCCGACCTGCAGAACTTTTCCAAGCAAATCGCCGGCTGCGACAAGCTGGTGCGCATGGCCCACATCAGCCTGAACCAGATCGACGCCCGCATCGCCGAGGCGGTGCGCATCGAGGCGCAGGCCGCGGTGCAGCTGGAGGCCACCGGGCGCGAGGCCGCGCGCGCGGCCACCGAGGCGGCCGACGCC
>NZ_WWCX01000191.1:0-4545 GCF_009857655.1 Duganella vulcania | reverse complement strand
GACGTTGGCGGCCGTCGGCATGGCGGCCCCGCGCGCGGCGGCGGCTTCGGTGACGGCGCGGGCCAGTGCGTGCTCGCTGCCGCGCTGGATGGCGGCGGCCAGTTGCAGCAGGCGCGTCTCATCGATGCCAACCGGCTCCAGCGCCGCCAGCGACGGCTTGCCTTCGGTGAGCGTGCCGGTCTTGTCGAACGCCACGGTGGTGATGCGGTGCGCCAGCTCCAGCGCTTCCGCGTCCTTGATCAGTATTCCGTGGCGCGCCGCCACGCCGGTGCCGGCCATGATGGCGGCCGGTGTCGCCAGGCCCAGCGCGCACGGGCAGGCGATCACCATCACCGCCACCGCGTTGATGATGGCCCGCTCGGCGTCGCCGGTCGCCAGCCACCAGGCCGCAAAGGTCAGCACCGCCAGCACCAGCACCACCGGCACGAACACCGCGCTGACGCGGTCCACCAGATGCTGCACCGGCGCCTTGGCCGCCTGCGCGTCCTCCACCAGCCGGATGATGCGCGCCAGCGTGCTCTCCGCGCCCACCGCCGTCACCCGCACCAGCAGCAGGCCCTCGCCGTTGATGGCGCCTCCCGTCACGCGGTCACCGGCATGGCGCGCCACGGGCAGGCTTTCGCCGGTGATGAGCGCCTCGTCGACATGGCTGGCGCCCTCCACCACCTCGCCGTCCGCCGCCACGCGCTCGCCGGGACGCACCACCACCAGCTCTCCCGGCCGCACATCGGCGATCGGCACTTCGACATCCTGGTCGCCGCGCCGCACGCGCGCGGACTCGGGCCGCAGCACCTGCAAGGCGCGGATGGCCGACGTGGTCTGCCGCTTGGCGCGCGCCTCCAGCCATTTACCCAGCAGTATCAAGGTGATCACCACGGCCGACGCTTCGAAATACAGGTGCGGCATGGCGGACGCCGATGCGAACAACTGGTAAACGCTCAGGCCATACGCGGCGCTGGTGCCCAGCGCCACCAGCAGGTCCATATTGCCGCTGCGGGCGCGCACCGCCAGCCAGCCGGCGCGATAGAAGCGCGCGCCGAGCCAGAACTGCACCGGCGTCGCCAGCAGCAGCTGCACGCGGCCGTCCAGCATCCAGTGGACGCCGGCCAGTTCCAGCAGCATCGGCAGCAGCAGCGGTAGCGACAGCAAGGCCGCCAGCAGCACCGCGCGGCCGCCGGTGGGATGGGCCAGCGTCGGCGCGGGCGGCGCGGGCGCGGGCGCGGATGGCGGCAGTTCCGGCGTGGCGTGGTAGCCGGCCTTGTCGATTGCCTGCGCCAGCAGGGAGAAATCCAGCGGCTGCGACGACTCCACCCGCGCCGACTCGGTGGCCAGGTTGACGCTGACCTTGTCCACGCCCGGCACCGCGGCCAGCACGCGCTCGACGCGGCCCACGCAGGAGGCGCAGGTCATGCCCTCGATGTTGATCGATTGTGTAAGAGGAGAAGCGGAGTTGGACATGGCGATCCCGGTGGAAGACTCGATGCTGACAGCATCAAGTATCCCACGATGGGAAGGTCAAGTCCAAATTGCGGCGATCAGCGCACTTCGCAGTCGATGACGTTCGACTTGCCGGCCGTGTTGCGCGCCGACGGGGCCGTGCTCTGGTTGAACGCCGGCGGCGGCATGAACTGGATGCCGGGATTGACCGGCAGGATCACCGGCGGCTGCTGGAAGTTGGGCGTGTAACCGAACTGGCCGGCGGCGAAATTGCTGGCGCCCCCGGCGTTGGTCACATGGATAAGCCCGTCGATCACGTGCACATACAGGCCAGGCGCCATCAGCCCCGGCGGCGACGGCAGCGGTTGCGGCGACGACGGCACCGCTTGCGCCAGCATCAGCGGCTGCACCGGCGCGGCCAGCGGGTCCAGCGCGGCGGTGCTGGCCAGGTTGTAGGCCAGGCGCGCCGCGACCGCCTGCTCGCTCGGCTCGACCAGGTCGGCGATGAAGGTGGTGCCGCGGATGCCGATGGTGGCGCTCGGCGTCTTCATGGCGAACTTCTCCTTGTTGCGCTTGCCCAGCAGGCCGGTGACCGAGCGCAGCCCGCCCTTGACCAGGCTGAACGAGGCGTTGTCGGCCTCCGGCTTGCCGGCGTCGTAGCTGAAGTTCTCGACCTTGAAGGTGGTGGCCGGCTTGAGCGTGATCTCGCTGTTGTCGATGAACTTGACCAGCGCATAGGTGTTCTTCTCGGTCACCAGCGTGTCGCCGCTCTCGACCTCGGAACGCATCGACAGGATGCGCACCACGCCGTCGGCCTTTTTGGATAGCAGCGGCCCGCTCAGCTGGACCACCGTGCCCACCACTTGCGCGGCCCAGCCGGCGCCCGCCGCGCCACACAGGGCCAGCAACAGCAGGCCCTGGAGCAAGGCCCGGACCACGAGAGAGTTTTTAGGCTGTGACATATTCATTTCCAGTACATTCAGGGGACGCTCAGTACGCCAGTCCCAGGCGCAGGTGCAGGCGGCTGGCGTTGTCGCGGCCGGTGTTGCCGGCGCGGACCACGTGGCCGAAATCGAGTTGCAGGTTGGCGTAGGTCGACAGCACGAAGCGCGCGCCGACGCCGGCGCTGGCGATGCTGGTGCTGGTCAGTTCGCCCGGCAGCGCGTGGTTGCGCTTGACGTAGGCGGCGTCGTAAAAGCCCAGCAGGCGGCAGTTCCAGCCCGCGTGGCTGCAGACGTTGGGCGTGTAGGCCTCCAGGTTGACACCCAGGCCGGAGTCGTTGGAAATCTCGCGTTCGATGAAGCCGCGCACCGAGGTCGCGCCGCCGGCGCCGAACTGCTCGCCGGGGATCAGCGCGTCGCTGGTGTACTGGCCGTTGACGATGGCGCGCAGCTGCCAGTCGTTGGCCAGCGCCCGGGTCGCGCTGCCGGCCAGGCGCAGCATGGTGTAGTCGGCCTTGGCGCCGTCGCGCGCCAGCGTGAACGCGTGCTGGTCGCCCTTGGCGCCGCCGGAGACATTGCGCAGCAGCGTCAGCTGGCCGCTCACCTCGCCCTGCTTGAGCGGCAGCGTGGCCTGGTAGCTCACGCTGAGCGGATGCACGGTGACGTCGTTGCCCAGCTCCAGGCCCTGCAGCTGCACGCTGTTCTTGTAGGCCTTGTAGTCGACGCCGTAGCTGAGCTTGGATTCCAGCTCGCCGCGCCTGGCCAGGCTCTGGTTGTAGCGCGCGCCGTACACCGCGCCCTTGCCGCTGACGGCCAGGTTGACCGCGCCGGCCGACACGGTGCCGGAATCGACGTTGGAATAGCTGGCGAAGAAGTCCAGCGAATCGCCCAGCGCGTACAGCGGAATATGGTAGCCGGCGCCGTACACCTTGACGCGGCCCGGTTCCTCGGCCGAGGTGGTGTACTGCAGCGAGGCCAGGTGGTCGCGGTTGAACAGGTTGGCGTTCTGCAGGATGAAGCCGAGGTGGGTCTTGCCGGTCTGCTGGGTGCCGGTGTTGTCGACGTTGACCATGCCCTTCCAGGGCGTCTGGTCCTTGACGTCCAGGATGGCGTCGACCTCATCGTCCTGCTCGCCGCTTTGCAGCTTGAGCGTGACTTCCTTGGCCGGACTCTCGTTGCCCTGCTTCAGGTTGGCCGAGACCGCCTTCAGGTCGGGCGTGCGGCCTTCCTGCAGGGCGGGCAGGCTGCGGCGGATATTGTTCTCGTCGAAGTACAGATTGTTCTTGACCTGGATGCGGCCGATGCGCGTCTCCACCACGCGCAGCTGCACCACGCCCCGGTTGAGTTCCTGCTCCGGCAGCTCGATCGTCACCACGTTGTAGCCGCGCTGGTGATACACGGCCTCCAGCGCCTCCAGCGCGCGCTGCACGTCGCCGAAGTCGCGCTCCTTGCCGGTGAATTTGGCCAGCAGCGCGTCGACCTGCGCCTGCGGCAGCAGGGTATTGCCCTTGACCTCGAAACGGGCGATCTCGAAACGGATGGGGGCGCCCTCGGCGGGCGGCTGGTCCACGGCCCAGGCCGATGCCACGGCGGCGCTTAAAAGAGAACCTGCCAGCAAGCGGGTTAAGCTATTTCTCATGGGGTCGCTCGTAGTGTTTGTCGCGTATATTTTTTCAACTTTGAAAACCTCTCGTCAACGCCGGCGGACTCTGCAAACGCTCTTCCAATGCTAGCATGGCCGCCATATTCAATGCCTATTTGAAATACCGAATTGGCAAGCCCCGGCGCCGAGTGTTGGATTTCAGTTCACTCCCGGCGCCCGGACCTGCGCAAATCGCGTTTCCTCAGTTGCAGTACATCTTCTTGGCCGGCTCGGACTTGCTGGCGAGTACGTCGACCTTGCTGCCGGTCTTGTCCTTCTCGTCCGGCACCTTGTCGTCCGGCTTGGCGGGACCGGCGCTGCCGCCGCCCGATCCGCCCGACGCCGTGCTGGTCTCCGCCGGCAACGACATCGCCGGGTTCTTGGCAATATTGAACAAGGAGACCGTGTTGATGATGTTGACCGTGGTGCTCACCGCCTGCGAGGCCGGCGTCGGCGGCTGGCCGCCCGCGCTTCCCGCCGCTGCTGCGGCGGCGGCGGCATCGGCTGCGGCCTTGATGTCGGCGG
>NZ_WWCX01000190.1:0-4549 GCF_009857655.1 Duganella vulcania | reverse complement strand
TGGTGCTCGATGCGCGGCAGGCGCAGCGTGAAGGTGCTGCCGCCGCCCGGGCCCTTGCTGTCGGCGGCGATGTCGCCGCCGTGCAGCTCGGCCAGCCGGCGCACCAGCGACAGGCCGATGCCCAGGCCGCCCTGCGAGCGGTCCAGCGTGCTCGAGCCCTGCACGAACACGTCGAACACATGCGGCAGCAGGTCGGCCGCGATGCCGACGCCGGTGTCGCGCACGCTGAGCACGACATCGTCGTTCTCGGTCCAGGTGCGCACCTCGATGCGGCCGCCGGCCGGCGTGTACTTGAGGGCGTTGTCGATCAGGTTGCTGGCGATCTGCTCCAGCCGCGTGGCGTCGCCCTCGACCCAGCCGGGGTCGAGGTCGTTGACCAGCTCGTAGTCGGCGCTGCGGCCGGTGGCGCGGTAGGTCTCCAGCGTCTGCGCCACCAGCGCGGCCAGGTCCAGCGGCGCGCGGTTGAGCAGGATCTTGCCCGACATCGCGCGCGACAGGTCCAGCAGGTCGTCGACGATGCTGCCCAGGTGCTGGCTCTGGCGCTGGATGATCTTGCGCGCGCGCCCGACGCCGTCGGCCGACACGCCCGGCAGGCCGATCAGCGAGGCCGCGCTGCTGATGGCCGACAGCGGATTGCGCAGCTCGTGGCCCAGCATGGCGAGGAACTCGTCCTTGGCGTGGTTCTGCCGCTCGGCCGACTGGCGTTCCTCGATCTCGCGCGTGAGGCGCTCGTTGGTGGCGGTCAGCTCGGTGGTGCGCAGGCTCAGCTGGCGCGCCTGGCGCTTGAGCTCCTCGTTCTTGGTGGCCAGCGCGACAAACACCGCGACCTTGGCGTGCAGCACCTGCGGGATCACCGGCGTGAACAGGAAGTCCACCGCGCCGCGCTGGTAGGCCTTCAGGCGGTCGAGCTCGTCCGCGAGGAAGGCGGTGATGAAAATGATGGGAATGTTGGCCGAGCGCGCGCGCTGGTGGATCGCCTCGGCGGTCTCGAAGCCGTCCATGCCGGGCATGTTCACGTCCAGCAGGATCACCGCGAAGTCGTGCATCAGCACCTGGCGCAGGGCTTCCTGGCCCGAGCGGGCCGCCAGCACCTCATAGGCTTCCTGCTCGGCCCATTGGGTGAGCAGGCTGGTCAATGCGAACAGGCTGTTGGCATCGTCGTTGACCACCAGGATTTTGGGTTTTTCAGTTTTAGGCACGGGGTCTCTGCATCCTGCTGACACGGCGAAATCTTCGCGGCCTGGTAGCTGCCAGAGAAGCAAGAAATTGTCGCCAAACCATCATATCAATTGCATATATGAATGTCAAAAACCACCCCTCAATCGAACACGGCAGCATCAATGCGGCGGCGGGGCGCCAGTGTTCGGCGCCGTACAGACCGCGCCGGCGCGCGCTGCGATAGTGGTGGCCTAGCCTCGTTGAAAGGACACATCATGAATATCGATACTGTGGTGGATAAGGAATACCTGGGCCTGAGCTTCCGCGCGCTGGCCGACGCGCCCACCAGCGCGCTGCGCGGCCTGAGCGCCAAGGATGCCAAGGCGCTGGCGCAGGCGTTCAATGTGCACACGGTGCGCGAACTGGCCGCGCTGGACTTCGTCAAATGGGCTGCGGCCATCACCACCCTGGCCGACCTGGAGCAGGCCACGCCGGAAGAGCAGGCCAAGGAGACTCTGCTGGACGACGGCCTGGAGATGACGTTCCCGGCCAGCGATCCGGTGTCGGTCGACGCCGGTGTCACCCGCATCGAGGTGGCGCCGGAAAAGGTCGACGCGCACGACGACCACCAGCATGCGGGCAAGATGGAGCACGACGCCGCGCACCCGGCGTAAGCCCGGCGTGGACCGGCCGGCCCGCCGCTCAGGCCGGAGCCGGCGACATCGCGTGGTGCTGCTGCGGCGGCATGGCCATCATCTGCGCCGTGCAGCAGCGGTTCTTGCCGGCGCGCTTGGCCTCGTACAGCGCGGCGTCCGCCACGGCGATCACCGACGCCACCTGGTCGGCGTCGTCGGGATAGATGCCGATGCCGATGCTGGTCGACAGCCGCAAGGTCAGGCCGTTGATGACATAGGGTTCGGAGACCGCCTCGATCAGCTTGGCGGCCGGCTCGTGGGTGTCGCCCGGCTGGCTGATATTGCCCATGACGATGACGAACTCGTCGCCGCCGACGCGGGCCACCGTGTCTTCCTTGCGGGCGCAGCCGACCAGGCGCTGCGCCACCATCTTGAGGATCTCGTCGCCGGCCGCGTGGCCGTGGGTGTCGTTGATGGCCTTGAAGCCGTCCAGGTCCAGGTACATGACGGCGGCCCTGTTCTGCTGGCGCGTGGCGTGCTGCAGCACGGTGGCGATGCGGTCCTCCAGCAGGCGGCGGTTGGGCAGGCCGGTGAGCGGATCGTGCAGCGCCAGTTCCTGCTGCTGGCGGCTGTATTGGGCCAGCTCCTTGTACAGCAGCCGCACCTCGAGCATGTTGTGGATGCGCTTGTGCACTTCCAGCAGGTCGAACGGCTTGCTGATGAAGTCGCGCGCGCCCGCTTCCAGCGCGGCGATCTTGAAGCTGGGCTGGGCGGTCAGGGCCAGCACCGGCAGGTAGCCGCCCTGTTCGATTTCCTTCAGGCCCTTCATGACCTGGAAGCCGTTCAGGCCCGGCATCTGCAGGTCCAGCAGGATCAGGTCGTAGCAGTGCTGGCGGTGCAGCGGGCACACCTGCTCGGGCAGCATGGTGGAGGCGACATTGGTATAGCCGGCTTCGCGCAGGATCTCCAACATCAGTTCGACGTTGTCGGCGCTGTCATCCACCACCAGGATCTTGGCGTGCAGGATTTCGTCTCGGCTCGGCATATTGGTCTCTGTCTGTCTCAAATCGGCCATTCTGGCCGGAAAGTTATCGCCCTGCGATCATAGCGCAAGCATTTGTGCTGCGTCGCACACCTGCGCATGATATTTCCACATGGAAACTAATTGTACCTGTTTTTTCGTGATTTTGTAGTTTACCAACCGAATTTCGGATTGCTTGTAGGACATTGCCGCGTCTGCGGGTAGGAAATGTTTTATTCCGTGATAGCAATAGTCACCACGCCTGTTAAGCGTCTGTCAATCCGGCTCAGACGTGGCGGTGGTGGGCGCCCATGGCCACCTTCGCGATCAGCTCGTTCGGTTCGACCGGTTTGGCGATGTGCGCCAGGAAGCCGCTTGACAGCGCCTTGATGCGGTCCTCCGAGCGGGCGAACGCGGTCAGCGCGATGGCCGGCAGGTCGCCGCCGCGCGACGGGCCCAGCGCGCGGATGCGGTCCAGCAGGCCGTAGCCGTCCACTTCCGGCATGCCGAGGTCGCTGACCATCAGGTCCGGACGCGCGTGCTGCAGCAGCGACAGCGCCTCGGTGGCGGTGGCGGCGGTCAGCACGTCGGCGTTGCAGTCGGCCAGGATGCGCTTGATCAGCTCGCGCGCGTCGTCCTCGTCGTCCACCACCAGCACCTGCAGGCCGGTCAGGTCGTGGGCGGTGGCGCGGCGGCCGCCGATGGCCGTGCCCAGCGGCTCGTTGGCGCCGCGCCGGCGCGGCAGGCGCACGGTGAAGCAGGCGCCATGGCCGACGCCCTCGCTGGCGGCCGCCACGGTGCCGCCGTGCTGTTCCACCAGGTGCTTGACGATCGCCAGCCCCAGGCCCAGGCCGCCGTGCTGGCGGGTGGTGGTGGCGTCGGCCTGGCGGAAGCGCTCGAACACGTGGGCCAGGAAGTCGGGCGCGATGCCGATGCCGCTGTCGTGCACGATGATGGCGATCTGGTCGCCCTCGCGCCGGATGCGCACGCCGATGCGGCCGCCGGCCGGCGTGAACTTGAGGGCGTTGGTGAGCAGGTTCCAGATGATCTGCTGCAGGCGGTTGGCGTCGCCGGCCACCATGCCGGGCGCCGGCTCGAAGTCCTGGGCGATGTGGATCTGCTTGGCCTCGGCGGCCGGGCGCACGGTGTCGATGGCGGCCGCCGCGATGGCCGACGGCGCCAGCGCCAGCATCTCCAGCCGCACCTTGCCGGAGGCGATGCTGCTCATGTCGAGCAGGTCCTCGATCAGCTGGGCCTGGGCGCGGGCGTTGCGCTCGATGGTCTGCAGGCCGCGGTGCAGGTCGGCCTGGTCGCGGCTGCCGCGCCGCAGCACCTGGGCCCAGCCGAGGATGGCCGTCAGCGGCGTGCGCAGCTCGTGCGACAGTGTGGCCAGGAATTCATCCTTCATCTGGCTGTTGCGCTCGGCCTCGGCGCGCGCGTGGCGCTCGCTGTCGAGCAGGATCTTGCGTTCCTCGGCGGCCTGCTGCGAAGCCTCGTACAGGCGCGCGTTGTCGATGGCGATGGCGGCCTGGGCGGCGATGCCGCCGATGATGCGCTCGGTGCGCTCGCTGAACATGGCTGGCTCGGGATGGCCGAAGTGCAGGCAGCCGATCACCGCGCCCGAGCGCAGCGCCACCGGCACCGCCAGGTAGCTGCGCAGCGGCGGGTCGTCCCCGCCGCCGTCGTTGCGGGCGTCGGCCGGCCAGTCGTCGCTGCGCACGGTGCCGTTGGCGTA